>RGVM01000350.1 GCA_010027295.1 Chitinophagia bacterium | reverse complement strand
CTCCGACCTGGAGACCCTTATGAAAGTGCACCTCGATATCGAAGCGAAGGAGGCAGGCCGCGTATGCATCCCCGCCAAGATCCTCGTCGACACGCTCAAGAACCTCCCTGATCAACCCCTCACCTTCAACGTCGATGCCAACTTCGGGATAGAGATCACCAGCGACAACGGGAAGTACAAGATCATGGGAGAGAACCCGGACAGCTTCCCGAAAGAATCCACCCCCGACGAGACCGGCCATTTCGAGATAAGCTCCTCGGCCTTCCTGAACATGATCTCAAAGGCCATCATCGCCGTCAGTAACGACGACCTAAGGCCCGCCATGACAGGGGTCTTCTTCGAACTGGACCCCAAGGGCCTCACCGCCGTGGCCACCGATGCCCATCGTCTCGTCAAGATCAGGCGCAAGGATGCCAGCTGCCCGAAAAATGACAGCTTCGTCGTGCCCAAGAAGCCCCTGAACCTTCTAAAGAATACGCTACCCGACACCAGTGAGACACTCCAGGTCTCCTACAACGACAAGCAACTCTTCGTCAACCACCCCAATATCCAACTCGTATGCCGGCTCATAGACGCCCGCTTCCCGGACTACCGGGTCGTCATACCCGAACAGAACCCCTACCTGATGACGGTCAACCGCACGGAATTCCAAAGCGCCCTGCGCCGTGTGAGCGTCTACAGCAACAAGAGCACCAACCAGGTAGCCCTTAGCATAACCGGTAGTGAACTCCAGCTTACGGCACAGGATGTGGACTTCAGCTTCGAAGGCAATGAGCGCATGACCTGCCGCTACGACGGTGAAGACCTACAGATCGCCTTCAATGCCAAGTTCCTGGTTGACCTCCTGGGTTGCAGCTCCAGTGAAGAAGTGCGCCTCGAACTCTCCTCCCCCTCCAGGGCCGGTATCGTCAGACCCGTGGAAGAGGAGCCAGACGAGGAACTGCTCATGCTAGTCATGCCCCTCATGCTCAACGCCTGAATGCCGTCTGTTTAGGTCCGCAGACCTGTACGGATGACTCGCTCCCGGAAAGAGGTTGCTGCGACATCCCTTTCTGATGCCCCATATTTGCGGTACCTTTCCAAAAACCGAGGCATATGGACGCCCTGATCCAATATTTCGGAGATCTGCAGAACCATCCCCTGCAACGTGGTGCCTTTTTTGTGGGCTCGCTGGTACTGTTGTGGAGCATAGAGTCCTTCATCCCCCTCGTCGATACGCATTACAAGAAGACGAAGGGCAGGCACGCCATGATCAACATCTCGTTCACGGCCCTCCACTTCGTCATTCACACATTCCTCGCAGTCATCATCCTGAAACTCTCCGACTGGACGGCCGAACACCGTTTCGGACTCGTGTACTGGACGGGGGCGGACGTCTGGATGACCATTCTCATCTCGGCCCTGGCCCTCGACTTCTTCGGCGGGTGGCTCTGTCATTACGTGGAACATCAGGTACCCCTCTTCTGGAGGTTCCACCTTGTACACCATGCCGATAACAATGTCGATGTCACGACCGGCCTCCGACACCATCCCCTGGAAAGCGTCTGGCGCGGTCTCTTCTTCTTCCTCGGTATCCTTGCCGCCGGCGCTCCCATCTATGCCGTCATGATATTCCAGACCTTCCTCGTCGCCATCACCGGCTTCACCCATGCCAACATCAGCCTACCCGGACGCCTTGATAAGGCTATCAGCTGGATACTGGTTTCCCCCAACATGCACAAAGTGCACCACCACTGGAAACAACCTTACACAGACACCAATTACGGCGCCGTCTTCTCCATCTGGGACCGCCTGCTGGGCACATTCTCCACGCTCGACCCCAAAGAGCTTCGATACGGCCTGGATCAATATTACCCGAACGAAAAGGACGAGGACTTCCTTGCCCTCATGAAAAAGCCCTTCCAACGTCTCAAAGACTAAATCAACACCCTTCCGCTTGACGCCCCGGACCACCGCATACGCTGTAATACCCGCTCGCTATGCGGCGAGCCGTTTTCCGGGTAAACTCATGCAGTCTCTCGCGGGAAAATCCATCATCCGACATACCTACGACAATGTCGCCGCGACGGGCATCTTCGATCAGGTCTGGGTCGTCACCGACAGCGACATCATTCTCCGGGAGATTCGCGACAACGGAGGACAAGCGATATTGAGCCGGCGGACCCATGAGAGCGGTAGCGACCGCATCGCCGAAGCCATAGCCGATATGGATGTGGACATCGTGGTCAACGTACAGGGCGATGAGCCCTTCGTACAGACTAAACCCCTGTCGGACCTCCTGAACGCGTTCCGGAATTCGGAGGTACAGGTGGCCACCCTCATGCATCGGATTCATTCGGACGAGGACCTCCAAAACCCAAATATCGTAAAGGTGGTCTCCGACCTCCATGGAGATGCCCTCTACTTCAGTCGGTGGCCCATCCCCTACAATCGAAATGAAGGGTCACAACCGCCCTACTATCGCCATATCGGTGTCTATGGTTTCCGGAAACAAACCCTCCTCGCCTTCACCGGATGGCCCATGGGCATTCTCGAACGCCACGAAAAACTCGAACAACTCAGATACCTCGAGAACGGCATTCGCATCCGGATGGTGGAGACGACCTTCTCGGGCATCGGTATCGACACCCCAGAAGACCTGGACAGGGCTAGGACACGGATGGGCTCATGATCCCTGAACTCAGATAACAAAAACGCATACCCATTCACTACCTCAAAGGCATGCGTCCACCGCCATACCTCGGATTCCTAAAGAGCCTCTACCAGACGGAAAGGACCAAGGAGATCCTGGATGTCAACCCGACCCTCATTCCCCAAAGGGAAGAAGCCGGACAGGTAGAAGTGCGCATCTTCGAATTCGACGCCGATCACCTGGAAGAATGGCAGACGACTGATGTGAGGCAATGCTCAAAAATCCAACACAAAGGACGCACCACATGGATCAATATCGATGGTATCCGAAAGACTGATATCGATTGGCTATCCAACCGATACGGCATCCACTACCTGCTGCAGGAGGATATCCTAAGTGTTGGCCAACGACCCAAGATGGATGAGGTCGAAGACGTCATGATCTGTGTGCTCAACATGCTCTACTTCAATGATGCGAAACGCTCGATCGAGAGCGAACAGGTCAGCATCCTGCTAGGAAAAGACTTCGTGATATCCATCCAGGAGGATGCACGACAGGACGTTTTCGACCCTTTGCGGCAAAGGCTTCGGAACCCTAAAAGCCAGATCCGACACCGGACACCCGATTTCCTCCTCTATGCCATGCTCGATCTCATCGTCGACAACTATTTCCTCGTCATGGAAAAACTCGGCGAAAGGGTCGAATCCGCCGAGGACCATGTGATCCGGAAAAGCGACACCCGGTCGCTGGCCCTTATCACACAACTCCGAAAGGAACAGATTGTGCTCAAAAGAAATCTGGCTCCGGTTCGAGACATGGTAGCCTCCATCATACGCAGCGACAGTGGATTACTGGAAGACAATACCACGAAATACTTTAATGACATATACGATCACATTTCGCAGGCTTACGAACTCTCCGAAAACTATCGTGACGTC
>RGVM01000349.1 GCA_010027295.1 Chitinophagia bacterium | reverse complement strand
GTCTTGCCCTTCGTGTCGAGGTAGTCAACCTTGACCTTGGCGCTGAAGGTCTCGAATCGGATGCGGCTGCCAAGGATGCGGGCCAGCGTCGCCTGTGCGCGGAGGATAGAGTCTGCCCGGGCCTTGAGGATGGCGCTGGAGTCGAAGGTGGGCTTGGCGGGCGCGAGGGTGTCGGCGGCGGGTACGGCGTGAGCGACTTTTCGGGCGGTGTGGCATCCTATCGTCGCCATCAGCAGGCAGGCAGCCAGCAGGAGGATTCTCATGGTGTCAGTGTTGCATTCATTCGCGACCCGTGTGCCCAAAGCCGCCTTCTCCCCTCTCCGATGCCCCTAGGGCTGTCGCTTCCGACCAGGACGCACGCCCGACCCGCTGCAGCACCAGCTGTGCGATGCGTTCGCCATGGCGGATGGCCTGGGGCTGGTCGGACAGATTGACGAGGATGACCTTCAACTCGCCCCGGTAGTCGGAGTCGATGGTGCCGGGCGTGTTCAGGCAGGTGATACCCTGTTTCAGCGCCAGCCCGCTACGCGGCCGCACCTGTACCTCGAAGCCGGAGGGTATCTCGATCCAGAGGCCGGTCGGGACAGCCATGCGTTGCATCGGCTGCAGGACGATATCCTCGGTCAGACAAGCCCTGACGTCCATGCCTGATGCCCCCTCCGTAGCATAGGTAGGGAGCGGGTGGCCGGAACGGTTGACCACTTTGAGGGGGATTGGCTCCGTATGGTTTCCGGGATCGTTCATGTCGATGGGGTTCGAGCTCATGCCGGGCGTTCGAGCAGGACGGTGGCGTAGGCGACAAGACCTTCCTGACGGCCTACGAAGCCCATCTTCTCGGTGGTCGTGGCCTTGATGGAGACATCTTCCTCACCGATGCCGAGGACATTGGCGATGGTCCGGCACATGTCGGAGACATGGGGTCGGATGCGCGGTGCCTCCAGGGTCAGGGTGCTGTCGATGTTGACCACGCGGTAGCCCTTGTCCGATACCAGGTCACGGGTGCGGGCCAGCAGGACCTTGCTGTCGATGTCCTTGAATTCGGCGCTCGTGTCGGGGAAATGCATGCCTATGTCACCCAGCGCCAGGGCACCCAGCATAGCGTCGCAGATGGCGTGCAGCAGGACGTCAGCGTCGCTGTGCCCTTTGGCTCCGAGCCGGCTTGGGATCTTCACCCCTCCGAGCCAGAGGTCGCGCCCCTCTGTCAATTGATGGAAATCGATGCCGAAACCCACACGGAAGCCCATGGAAAGGATTTCTTCAAAGGTAACGCCTTCCGCCGGGAACCGCCTTCCTGACGCGGGAAGCATCTGATAATGACTTACCAATTTTCTCCTAGAACCGACAGATGTGCGCACCCCGGTTTCACAACGGAAACTTAGGCGCTCAAAACCCGGAGGAGGTTCCCGCACTTTTTTTCGGTTCATTATACACTGCCGATTTTCCTATCCGCCACGGGCGGATGGGGATACCCTTGGAGGGTGGGGGTACCCTTGGAGGGTACTCCTGTACGCCATCCGCCAAAGGTGGTCTTATCGAAGAAAACTTGAATTTCCCAACCGACGAGAGTTCTCAGAACTCGGATGGGTTCTCAAAGCCCCCTGGTAGTTCTCAAAACCGGGGGGAGTTCTGATGACATGTGCCTTTGGCAAGCATCGTTACCCGGGGGCTGGCCTGGCATATTCGGAGTCAATCCCCGCCACCTTCGAAGTCGAAGACGAGGCTGAAGCGGATCGTGTTGGACAGCGGGTTCCGGTTCACGCCCGACCCTGTGGGGAGGAGATAGGAGAAGTTCAGTCCGATGACGTTGTACTTGAGTCCTGTCCCGATGCTGAAGTACTGGCGGTTGCCCTTGGTCCTGTCCTCATAGAAGTACCCGGCCCGGAAGGCGAACTGCTCGTTGTACGTGTACTCCATACCGGCGGAGAAGGAGAACTCCTTCAGTTCCTCCGAGAAGCCTCCAGGCGCATCCCCGAAGGAGCTGAACCAGCTGCCTACGACGCCCTTGCTGCGGTATGTGGCGAGCCCGGCGGAGTCGCCCAGGGCGGGAGGCGTGGGCACCATCATCTTGTGGATGTCGAGGCCGAAGGAGACGCGGTTGACCTCGTTGGACACCATGTGATAGACCCCTCCGAGGGTCAGGTTGGCCGGAATGAAATCCCGAGCGGTGGCATCGTCGGTGTACCCGATCTTGGAACCGAGGTTGGTCATAGCGGCGCCCAGGCTGAGACCCGACCCATCTTGCCGCAACCGGTTGTAATACAGCCCGACATCCCCGGCCACGGCGTTGCCGGCCTTGTAGGACACGCCGTTGACAGAGGCGTTGCCGGCGAGGTTGGAGTTGATGTAGCGCATCGCGACGCCGAGACTCAACTCGTCGGAGAGCTTTCGGGAATAGCCCGCATCAAAGGCAAACTCGCGGGGCCTGACCATCTGGAGGTCGTTGCCAAGGTTGTCCGTGAACTGGATATTCCCCAGGCTGAAATACCGCAAGGAACCTGAGATAGCCTGTTCCTCGTCGAGCTTGACATAACCGGCGAGGGTGGTGAGATACACGTCGGTGAGACCGAGATCCTTCAGCCAGGGTGTATAGGTGAGCGCCAGGCCACTTTTCTGCGGCGAGAAGGCGTACTTGGCGACGTTGTAAAACTGGGAGTTGGCGTCGGGACGGGTGGCTACACCCAAGTCTCCCATGCCACCGGCCCTTGCGTCGGGCGAGATGCGCAGAAAGGGTACAGCGGATGTCACCACGTTAATGGGATCCGTCTGTGCGTTGGAAAGGTCAGGGCAAACGAGCAGTATACCACCCGAAAGGAACCCAAGGAAGGCTCTTCTCATGTGAAGGCGTTTTATGGCAGAAAAGGGTTGGGTAGAAGTCTATGCCATCCAGTGGTATTGGTCTAAAGATAGGCCATTCGACCGAGAATTTAGAGTATCACGAGCTTTTGAAGTTTCTCGGCTTGCCGCCCGTCGACGGTTCGCACCCTGAGCCGGTAGAGGTAGACGCCGCGGCCGAGGGGGGCGCCCTGCTCGTCGCGTCCGTCCCATTCAATGTCGTCTGACCGCAGTCCGTCCGTCACTAGACGCTGCGACAGGGTCCTGACGACCCGACCCGTCACGGTCATCACCTGTACGGTCACGAGCAGTTCCTCGCCGGGACGGTTGTGCTCGAACCAGAAGCGGGTACGCGTGGTGAAGGGGTTTGGGTGGTTGAGGACATGTTCGATGGTCAGCGCCTGTCGCTTGACGACTCTGCACTCGAGGGTGTATTCGCTGCTGTTATTGAAGACATCCCAGGCGCGGATGCGGATGCGGTGGGGGCCTTCCTCGAGGCGGGGCAGTCGGAAGCGGAGGCTGCCTTTTCGGTCGCTATCAGTATCGGCTGTGTAGAAGTCGTTCAGTACGAGTGTCTCCCGGGTGTTCTCGTCGATGACGGCGGTGATGTCGTGGCCGATGCCGGTGCCGGAGGCGTTGATGCCGGTGGAGTCGGCCAGCCTGACGATCAGCAGAGGTGTTTCGTCGGTGATGCCGCCGTTGACGAATCGTTCGTCGTTGAGCCAGGCACGGATGGAAGGGCCTGCGCCGTCATCCCGC
>RGVM01000348.1 GCA_010027295.1 Chitinophagia bacterium | reverse complement strand
CAGGACTTCGGTTCGTTCGAATTTGTATTGCCCTCTGCGCTTACGCGACAGATACGTTCCCTATCCTTAGAAAGAGGCTCCTCCATTTTCCGTTTTCTACTGGGCAGCTATTTCCTGACCCTACAGGGGCTGCTTCCGGGTAGGTCCGTCACGGTGAGCATGCCAGTCAAAGCCCGCAAAACCCCGGAGGAGTTCGAACAAGTAGGATGCCTGATCAACTCTCTTCCCGTGACGATGGCGGCAAACGGCCCAATGTCCATTTCGGAGTATCTGGCCCTTTCGGACCGTCAGATCGATGATGCCCTCCGTCATGACCGCGTCCCGGGGCTGCTGTTGTTACAAAAATGGAGAATGCGTAGGGGTATCAACCGATATGTCGCGCCCAAGACCATCTTTAATTTTTTGGAAGCTGGCGATGATTCATTCCACTTGAATGGGCTGTTGCTGGAGAGGGTCAGCTTGGGGGATTCACGTTTATCCTTCATGGGAGAAGATGCTTTGATTCGTCTTTTCGTGAGATTTCACAAAGAAAAGCTGAGTCGCGCTCAGGTCGAGGTGTTGATGGACAGCTGGATATCCGTGATGCGTCATTGCGTGGAAGGTGCGGTGTTTGCAACGTACGGTACTGCGGAAATAACGAAAACGGTATACGCTTTTGCGGGCGGAGCCGGAGGCTTCGACGAGCATGCGAGGCTGCATAGGATGGAAGAAGGGCCTGGCGAGGGATTTCGCATCCAGGTGCTGCCGGATCCGGAGGCGGGTTTTGGCAGACTGCCGGGCAGGGGTGTGAAGGAACTGGCTAGAGGCTACGCGGAGATGATACAGGAGACGGCTCCCCAAGGGAGGATATGGCTGATGGGCGAGGGACTTGGCGCCATCGACGCCTTCGCCGTGGGCTGCGCGCTGCAGGAGGCGGGGTTGGATGATGTGGGTCTGATCCTGGTGGACCCGGTTGCCCCCACACCATCCACAAGGAATTATAAGGCTGTTTCCGCTGCTATAGACGCATACGGTCGCATCCCGGAGAGGGTTAGTCATGTGCAAGAGACGCTGTTCGACATACGCCTGAAGGCTGCTACAAGTGGACCGTTACGGATGCGGCTGCATCCCGTGCCAAGGAGCAGGCGTCAGGTCTGGCGGTCGGCCATGGCCTATGATTTGTTCGACCCGGAGTCCTACCGGGAGCGATATGATCCTGCCTCAAAGGAGACGGCGCAGGAACTGTTTCACAGATACCTGAACGAGGGTTGGCAGGCGGGGCATCATCCCTCGGAGGGGTTCCAGGCTGTGCGGTACGGAGCCCTGGAGGAAGCCTTCACCCCTGGGATGGACGAGCCGGTGCTGCATGCGTTGTGGTTCGGGATGCGGACGGCGAGGACGAGGCGGAGGATCCTGGAAGGCCTGGGCAGGCCGCTGGAGAGGTCGGAGCTCCTGTCTGCCCGCAGTCGGTTGAGACTGGAGGGGTATAAGCCGGGGCTGTTCCAGGGCCACGTGTATCTGGTCATGACAGGTGAGGTCCAGGAGACAGATGTTAGGGGCCAGTGGCAGGCCATGGTGAAAGGGGAGCTGTATTTATATACCCTACATCGTCAATCTCATCCAGATGCAGAAGTGCTAACGGAGATATTGCGCGAATGTCTGGGAGTGTGTTCCACAAGTGGCAAAGTCTCAGATCCAGTGCCTCAGCTCGTGGTATCGTCCATTTGAGGAACTGAAAGGGTTTTTTCGAGCGGGGTTACATTTTCCCGGCTCTATTTGGCATGTATTGATTTCGGAGGCGGATAGTCTCTCATCTGGCTGCATCTTGTCTTATGATGAAGCATGCAAATCCCAATCTTATTGAAATGGGGGTGCTTCTCTTTTTCGGCTAGAGGCCATATCTTGACTTTTTTTACGTACCCTACACCATGAGTGTCTCGACATCCCCAGGTCCTCTGCGTTTGGACGGGATATCCAGCGCTGTCCTCTCGCATGACAGGGCTTTCGAAAGTTACAGCCTTTCTTTGGGGAAGTCCTTCTCATTGTCCCCATCCCTTGCATCCGCAGGCGCCCGCATGGTTGTTGAGCAACACTTCTTTCCGGCCTTCTGTCTTTTTCTTCAGCGGTATTCTTATACGGAAGATCTTCTTTTCGGGGTGCGTGGGATGGCTTCACAAACAGCTCCTTTCCAGCCTTTTCGGATACAGGTGGATCCTGAACGCAAGGTTGATGAATTGCTTCAGGCGTCTTCTCATGAGCTATGTAGACTCCTCTCCGAATCGGAGAGAGGCCCGTCAGAGGGGAAGGGATGGATCATTTCTGAAGAGGGCAGTGGACAAGACCAGTATGTCGTCTTCGACCTTCGGTGTGACAGGCGTGCCGAAGCCTCGGCCTTCAATCACGCATCCGAGCAGCTCGTCTTCCAAATGGTGTCCGAATCCGGTGAATGGGAATTGCAGATCGACTTCGACACCCGTTTCTTCGACGTTCCTCGTATCCAATCGATGGCGCATGCCTACCGACATATCACGGCTCAGGTCTTGGACTCCCCACATGCACGCCTGAGGGACTTGTCGCTGATGGATGCTGAATGGACGGCCCGGGTGATTGACTGGAGTCGCGGTCAGCATACCCCCCTGCCTGAGGAGTTACTCATCCATCGTGTCTTTCAGCGTGTAGCCACCCGGTTCCCGGAAGCTGTTTCCATCGAGCATGAGGGATTGAGCATGACCTACCGGTCGTTGGATCTGCACGCCAATCGCCTCGCACAGGATCTCGTGGGAAGTCATGGCATCCGGACGGGCGATAGGGTTGCCATCTCCCTCTCCCCTGGCATATCCCATGTCCTATCCATTCTGGCAGTGCTCAAAGCCGGCGCCGTCTTTGTCCCCGTGGACCCATCACTCCCGGAGGCCCGCATCCGACTCATGCTGGGTGATGTGGGAGCAGGGTACATCATTTCCGATGAAGACCCGGGTATCGTTGGGATACATCACATCCCGCTTGTATGGACGGAGTGCGAAACTGAGGTTTCCGCGCCGGTGGTCGACATCGACAGCGAAGCCCAGGCCTATTGCCTCTTCAGCTCGGGGTCGACCGGTCAGCCCAAGGCCATCGCCATGCCACACCGGAGCTTCACCTGCATTTTTTTGAATCATCTACGGTTGCTGGGGATGACTCCCGAGGACCGGGTACTGCAGAGATCCTCCCTTTCCTTCCTGATGTCGCTCGCCGAGATCTTCCATGCGCTGTTCTCTGGTGCCACGCTCGTCATAGCCAGCCAGAAAGAGCGACATGACATCGGGGCCTTCATCCGGGCGAAGGGCATCACGGTCGCTGCCATGACCCCTTCCCTCACTTCGACGATCGATGCCTCCGACCTGGGATCCCTTCGTGTACTCTTCCAGGCAGGGGAGGCCGCTACCGCATCGGACGTCATGCGACTGTCCGGGAAGACCCGAATCTGCAACGGCTATGGTTCCAGCGAGGCGAACACAACAGCCTGGGTGGAGCTCACAGGCTTGTCCGATTTGACGGATCCCTTGCCCATCGGCCGACCGCTGGACAATGTCGATAATTATATCCTCGACCCCTTCGGGCATCCGGTACCCCCCTACCTG
>RGVM01000347.1 GCA_010027295.1 Chitinophagia bacterium | reverse complement strand
TTAGTCATGTGGTTGCGATGGAAACACGTGGCTAGCTTTTGCTCGGGAGTTGCGTTGGGAAGGAGGTCTCCTGCGAACTGCTCGAGTGTGAACTGGTAGCCGTACTTCACCTGACGGGCATAGTCGTCGTACGACATGCGGAAGAAACCGCCGTTGCCCCAGCCGGTGCCCCAGGAGTTGAGGATCTCGAAGGTCTTGCTCATGTCATCATATCCGATGACTGTCATCGCATGGCCGCCGATGGAAGGTTCGCCGACAAAGGGCTTGTAGACACCGGCGCTGCCGACGTTGTTGAAGGAGGTCGTCACCGTCATGCCTATCACCACGGGCTTGCCGGCGGAGATGCTGGTACGGGTGGAGGAGATCTTGAGATCGTTGGCGGCGCCTACGCTGAAGAGCGTGTAGAAGTCCTTCACCTTGAACTGGGCGGCGAGTTGCCGTAGGGCGGAGGGGATGGTGGTCCCGCAGGTGACCGCGCCGAAGGCGGAGAAGGGCGGCACACCCTGTGTCTGGGCCAGCTTGAGTGCGTCGCTGATCATGGACCCGTCGGGGCAGCGCTCGGCGATCTGCAGATAGATGTACATGGCCGAACGCGCCTTCTCGGTGATGCTGGTGCGGTTCGTGTTCTTGGTGTTGAACGCCTCCGCGATCGTGAGGGCGCCGTAGCCGGTCGCCCAGCCCACGCAGGAGCCGATATTGCCCTGGTTGCCGGGCGTGGGGGCGTATGCCCGCAGGGAATAGGCGGGAAGGTCGACGGAGGAGAATTTCAGGGCCGGCGAGAGGCGCGACGTCTGCTCATACTCGTCGTCATTGAAGTTCAGTCCGGTAGCGAACTGGGCCGATGCCGACAGCGTGAGCCAGCTGGCCACGAAAGCTAGGATCGATTGCCTGAGACGCATATTTGTTTGTTTGATGTTTTAAAAGCTTGGGGAAGGCTGACCTAAGAAAGCCCCGGGACAGTTCCGCCGTCCTACATCCAAATGTATCAATAATGTAAGAACCGCATCACCTACCGGCATTCGATGGCAACAAGGAAGGATTCCGGCTATTGTGAGAACGAAATCGGCCGGGGGAAATTGCGGCGGCTTACACGAAAGTCCCGGGCAGAAAAAGGCCGCATCAGGATCACACCCGATGCGGCCCGGCAAGGGATTCCCCATGCACCTGAAGATCACTTCTTCACTTCGAATACGGACTTGTCGATCGTGGGGTTCACCTCGACCTTGCCGACGACGAGGGGGGCCGGCAGACCGCTGTTCTCCATCGAGAGCGGCAGCACGATGCCGAAGGCCTGCTTCTGATAGTTGGAGTAGTTCTGGGTCTGGTCTACCTCCTGTCCGTTGGCCTTCACCTTGGAGATGCTGCGGACGATGTAGTTCGTCTTCGTGTCGATCATATAGGTGGTGGCTCGTCCGCTCTTGCGGGTCAGCTTCAGCTTGTAGCACTCCGTGCCGTCGACGTCCTCCTTGCCGAGGAGTTCGACGCTGTGGCCCTTGGCCTTGTAGTCGAGCAACTCGCCCTGGATATCGAGGTTCTCCTTTCCAACCTCGAGGTCGTCGGCCGTCATGGGCTCGGGGGCCGTCTGTCCCATGAAGGGGAGGAAGTTCCAGCCGCCCTCGGTGGTCATGATCACATAGCCGACCATATTCATGACGTTGATCTCCTGCTTCATGGCCTTGTTGTGCACCTGGTAGATGGCGATGGGGATGTCCATGCCCTGGGTGCTGACGGTGGCCTCCATCTTCATGGAAGTCACCTTCCTCCAGTTGTCCTTGCCGCCGATGGCCTCGATGTGCTTGTCGATGACCTCGTCGGCCGTCTGGGCGAGGGCGGATACGGATACGGCCACGGCCGCCAGCACCGAAAGGATTGATTTCATAGATCTGTTTTTATTGGGTTTTGATGTGTACGCTGTGATGCGACGCGGTTCTTCCTGTGCGGATGGCCAATGCCGTGCCAGGGGTATGCAATTGACACGTGGGGTCATTCGGCCTTGAACAGCTTCTCGTCTATCTTCGGGTTAACCTCGATCTTCTCCATGTTCATGGCCGCCCCCATGCCCACTACAGTCACGGTATGGGCGAACACGTAGCCCTCCGGGGTCTTGCGATAGTCGGAATAGTCGGTGAGCACCTCCTGATCGGGGTTACGCTGCCCGCCGCCACCCGCACCGCCGCCACCGCCGCGCATCATACCGCCACCCTTGGTCTTGGTCCGTAGGATGTAGAACGTGACGGGATCGAAATAATAGGTGATGTCGCGACCGGATTTGAGCGTCAGCTTCACCATGGGGCAGGACTTTCCATTTACGTCCTCCTTGCCGAGGAGTTCGGCCCTGTGGCCCTTGGATGCGTAGTTGAAGAGGGGGCCGGGCAGGTCGAGCTCAGACCGCATGCCTTCCGCCCGCTCGGGGGGCATCGCCTCGAAGGCGCCACCGCTGCGGGGGTTGGTGCTCCATCCCTCCTTGTCGGTCACGACCATCTTCATATTGCCCATCCCGAAATCTATCTCCCGGCGTACCAGCTTGTCCTGCACCCTCCAGACCTTGTTGCTGACCTCATTGCCGTTGGCCATCACAGAGATGCTCTCGGTGTAGAGGGAGCGGAGGGCGGATAGGCGCTCGGCGCCGCCCATGGCGTCTATGTGGGAGCGGATGATGTCATCTGCCGACTGGGCCCCTGCATTGATGGCGATCATAAGGATGGCGGGTAAGAGGTGGAACCTGTGTCTCATATCGAATGTCTTTGATTGTTGCCGCTAAATTAACCCGTATTCCCCATCCCGCACAGCTTAGCCGGACGGCGCGTACCTTTATTCGAAATAAGAGTCGCATGTCATCCTCGATTCTTACAGGCCGCCTGGTGGATGCAGTCGGACAGTCAGTCCATCCCGTGGAGCTGACGGTCGCCGACGGCCGTATCGCCTCCCTGCGCCGGCTGCCCGAGTCGGAGACCACGGGTGTTGGGCCGTACATCCTGCCGGGCTTCATCGACGCCCATGTACATATTGAAAGCTCGATGCTGATCCCCTCAGAGTTCGGCCGCCTGGCGGTCGTCCACGGCACTGTCGCCAGCGTCAGCGATCCACATGAGATCGCGAATGTCTGCGGGCGGGAAGGCGTCGACTTCATGATTGCCGACGGCCGCCGGTCGCCGTTCAAGTTCCATTTCGGCGCGCCCAGCTGCGTGCCGGCCACGGACTTCGAGACAGCCGGGGCCGCACTCGACGCGGAAGAGGTTGAGCGACTGCTCGACAGGGACGACATATACTACCTCAGCGAGATGATGAATTTCCCCGGGGCGTTGCATGGCGACCCCGAAGTGATGCGGAAAATCGTGGCCGCGCAGCGCAGGGGCAAGCCGGTGGACGGACATGCTCCCGGCCTCCGCGGGGAGAATGCTCGGCGCTACGCAGCCCTGGGCATCTCCACAGACCACGAATGCTTCACCCGTGAAGAGGCGCTCGAGAAGATCGCCGCCGGCATGAAGATCATCATCCGAGAAGGTAGCGCCGCCCGCAACTTCGACGCATTGGCAGACATCATCGCCGAACATCCCGACCGTACCATGTTCTGCAGCGACGACAAACACCCGGACAGCC
>RGVM01000346.1 GCA_010027295.1 Chitinophagia bacterium | reverse complement strand
CTATGCCTAATGATTGATTCGCTCAGGCACCGGCTTCGTTAGGAGTTATGAGATTGAAACTGCCGATTTTGACAGACGGACACGCCAATGCGCAGATCCCGCAACCGCCATTGAGCGATGTCCAATAGTGTATATGGCTTAAGGCGTTTTCCATTGGGCAGCGGCAGAGTGCCGCCGGCAACAGGGCGTAACCGCTGACTTGTTTCGTTTCGGAGATTTGAAGTATTTTCGCACCCCACGCCAACTTAGCTCAGCTGGTAGAGCATTTCATTCGTAATGAAAGGGTCGTCGGTTCGAATCCGATAGTTGGCTCGCCCGAGGGCCTCTGAGCATCAGAGGCCCTTTTCCATGATCATGAACTCCAGGGCGCGAAGGTGGTTGCCGCTGCGACCATCCTCAGGGAAGGGGACCCTCTCTCCCGTGTCGGCGTAGCCGCATCTCGCATACCACTCGATCAGTTCGGTCCGCAGGGAGATGACATACATGAACACAGATCGGCAGCCCCTGGCCAGCGCCCAGGCTTCCGCGGCTCCCAGCAATGCCCTACCGAGCCCTCCGGCCTGACGCGCGGGCTCTACGGCGAACATGCCCAGATAGACCCTTCCATTCCGGTCCTGGAGGTTCACGCAGGCATCGGGGACGCCTACATCGTCGCGATGTACCAGGAATATGCTGCCGTCTCTGGACATGATATCCCTTACTTCCGCCTCGTCGGTCCTAACCTCCCCACCAATCAGGTCGGCTTCGGTCGTCCATCCTGTCCGGGAGGTTTCACCGCGATAGGCTCGGTTCAGTAGAGTGCAGATGGTGGGCGCATCCTCCGCGCGGGCGGCTGTGATGGAATCCAAGGGCATATCAGCTATCTTGTAAATCCGCAGATGGAGTTTTCCGGGGCTGCTACGCACGCCCGTATCGCCATACTTGCGAATGTATGCCAAAGGAGATATTTTCGCCTTTCGGACATAGCGGTCGATACAGAATCCGGCCCTGTCCAATGCAAAAACCCCATCCATATGGATTTTCTGAAAGACCTCTGGCTTTTCATGAAGGAGCGTAAGAAGTTCTGGCTCGCCCCCGTGATCATCGTCCTGCTTGTACTGGGCTTGTTGATCGTGTTCGGTGGCAGCAGTGCCGTGGCACCCTTCATCTACACCCTATTCTGAGTCGGCCCGGGAAAAGACCGGTTCAGGGGGCTCCTCCTGAAAGGATGTGGCGGAAGCCCATGGCTGCAAAAGGTATCCAATTGCCCATGGGTGATAAACGTCCATAGTCTTGTATCACTATGCAGATACTGATCAAGTTCCCGACCCGGGGCAGGCCCGACAACTTTTTCCGGGCGTTGGACCTCTACCTAAACAATGCGGAGGATCCCGGAAGGCTGCGTGTGCAGGTGACCATCGACGATGACGACCTCGCCATGACGGCACCGGAAGTGCTGGAAAGACTTGCCGGATACCCGCGCGTGGTGCTGACCCGAGGCATGAGTACCTGCAAGATCCACGCCATCAACCGTGACCTGCTCATGGATGTATGGGATATCCTTCTGCTCGCCTCCGACGATATGATACCCGTCGAGAAGGGTTACGACAACATCATCCGGAGCAGGATGCAGGAGCATTACCCCGACACGGACGGTGTGCTGTGGTTCAACGACGGCAACCGCGCCGACCTCAACACCCTGTCCATCCTCGGCCGGCGGTTCTATGAGCGTTTCGATTATATCTACCACCCCGGCTACCGTTCCCTCTACTGTGACAAGGAGTTCACACTGGTGGCCGACAGGCTGGGCCGGCAGACCTACTTCGACCAGGTCATCATCCGACACGAGCATCCCAGTTACGGGTATAGGGACATGGACGCCGTCTATCAGGATAATGATCGCAACAAAGACCCCGATTTCAGACTCTTCCTCCGCCGTCAGGCACGCCGCTTCGACATCGGCCACCCCATTACCAATGGTCTCCTGGGCCTCGCCTACGATGCTAGGCGCCTGCTGAATGCCGCCCTGCGACCATGGCGGTAGTGACAAGTTTCATTCCGCCTTTCTCACCGAAAAGATTCATTACATCAGAACCGCCCAGGCCGTCGATAGACCGCACGGGCTCTACTCGCTGATAAAGTTCCTGGGTCATAGCCCCAGCCATCAACTCCTGCATTTCTGTGCCAATGCAAATAATTCAAAAGTCAGGTTGTAATATTTCAAAAAAAGTCGCGATATTCGCAAATGTGTAAGAATTACACGTAAACGGTTGCGAAAGCTTCCACGCCATATGAAGATTCCGGGGTTTGCCATGTGTCTGACCCTGATGGCCATTGCTGCCCAAGGCCAGTTATTGTCATGGACGCCCGACTTCATCCGGGAATCCGGTACCGCCAACATCGAGATCACGGCGGATGCCACGCGAGGCAACCGTGGTCTCGAGAATTATTCGACGCCGTCGGATGTGTACGTGCACATCGGACTTATTACCAGCCTGAGCAACAGTCCCACCGACTGGAAGTATGTCAGGTTCTCCTCCTTCAACACGCCCAACGCAGCGGCGCAGTGTGTGTCGCTGGGGTCGAACCGCTGGAGGTATACTATCACCGGCGGGCTTCGTGCCTTCTTCGGAGTGACCAATGCCTCCGAGCGCATTCTCCGCATTGCGATCCTTTTCCGCAGTGGCAACGGGTCGGTGGTGTTGCGCAATACAGACGGTACTGACATGTATGTGCCGGTCTATGACGACGGATTGGCGGTGCGGATCGACCAGCCCTTCCGGCAGCCTCTGTACACTCCCAAGCCCGAGGTACTCAACCTCAAGGTGGGCGACAACCTTCCCATCTCGATGAAGGCGGGGCCCGCCTCCACGTTGAAACTGTTCTACAATGGCACGCAGCTGGGGGCGACCGTCCCCAACGCGAGTTCCATCAGTTCCAACTCGACCGTATCCTCCTCCGGATCCCAGATAATTGTGGCCGAGGCCTCTTCCGGAGGAGTCACCGTGCGAGACACCGTCAGCTTTTTCGTCGCCTCCCCGACACCCGAGGGCCCCGTGCCCGCCGGACTTCGGAATGGCATCAACTACGAGCCGGGCGACACCTCCGTGACGTTGGTGCTTTTTGCGCCCGGCAAGACAGACGTGATGGTGCTGGGCGATTTCAACGACTGGACAGAGTCGGCCCGCTACCAGATGACCCGCAGCAGCGACGGACGCTTCTGGCTGCGTATCACCGGCCTCACGCCTGGCACGGAGTACGGCTATCAGTTCCTGGTGGATGGCACCCTGCGCGTTGCTGACTATTACACGGAGAAAGTGCTGGATCCCTGGAACGATCCGTTCATAGGATCCTCCCGCTATCCGGGGCTCAAGGCCTATCCAACTGGAAAGGCGACGGGCATCGTCTCGGTCCTGCAGACGGCCAAGCCCCGGTATAACTGGAAGGTCCAGAACTTCAGCCGACCCGACAAACGCAACCTCGTCATCTACGAGCTCCATCTGCGCGACTTTCTGGCGCAGTCGGACTGGCGGACGCTGACCGATACGCTGCCCTACCTCAAGCGCCTGACGTACGGCAAGCACATTGTCAACCGCCTGGAGAAGCAGCTGTGCAGCGGCGT
>RGVM01000345.1 GCA_010027295.1 Chitinophagia bacterium | reverse complement strand
CGGAAGGTGCGGTTCTTGCTCCCGCCTGAACTGACCGAACTTCTCGTTGATGCATTCCGAGTTGGCTCGACGGCGAAGCGTTCGGAATTTCGTGCTTCGGGTGGACGCACGCACAAGAAGACTCTGGGCACTCCAGATTCCCGCTGTCGCGTTACCCCGGCGGACGCCATCCGTCGGGCTGATGCTCTTCGGGACGAGGTTTGCAAAGACCTCGGTCTCTTTCGTGCGCGTCTCTCTCTGGCTTCGGTGAAACATTCTGCTGGTAGCTCGGGTCCTTCCAGGTGGCTTATGGACACCGGAAGCGGCCTCGACCTCATCAGCGAATGTGACGTTCCCCGGAACGCTGTCCCGGAGCCTGCGGACCCGATTTCATTCCACACCGCCAACGGTAGTGTCGATGTGACTTCGACCGCAGCTGTGCCCGTTCCCGAGCTCCACGAGTACGCTCATCCATACATGCTCGAGGACTCTCCTGCAGTGCTCAGCGTCGGGCTGCGCTGCATGGAGCACGGGTACTCCTTCACCTGGTCTGCGGGCAGGCACCCCTTCTTCACCCTGCCCTGCGGAAAGGTGGTGCCGTTCGAGGTACACAACAACATCCCGTACCTCCCGGCGTCGCGAGCGGAGCCTGTCATGGCTACGCCTCCGGCCCCGGCCCAACGGTACAAGCGGAAGGTCCCGCATGCGCATCCCTCGCGGGCGACTACGGTCGCCCCGGTCGAGGTTGGTGTGGACCCTCCTGCGCTTGCTCAGGCAGGCATCCCACCTCCACCTGGCCTCGAGGAATCCCAGGAATCAAAGAACGAACGCCTGCGAAGGGAGGCCGCGAGCATCGAGCACATGATGACTCACGTGCCCAAGAATCCCTTCTGCAGCGCATGTTCGCGGGCCAAGACTGTGGCGCGCCCTCACAGGGCCAATGCGCCTTCTGATGGCTACGGCCGTCTTCCCGAAGAATTCGGAGACGAAGTCACCGCCGACTACTTGTCGGTTAATGTCGAGGACCTTTCCTGGCACGGTGAACGCTTCGCGGTTGTCATGTATGACCGCGCGTCTCGCTGGTTGCAGTGCTTCCCGAAGCTTAGCAACTCAGCGGAGCACACGAAGGAAGCTTTCCTCTCCTTCATGGGCCACAAGCTCGTCAAGAGTTTCTACTCTGACCGTGCTCCCGAATTCCGTGCCACGGCACGCGAGCTCGGCTGGGAGTTCCACTCCTCGGTCCCCGGCCGGCCCCAGTCCAACGGGGTTGCCGAGCGTGCCGTCCGGCGCGTCATCGAGGGCACTCGCGTCGCCCTCGAGCAGTCTGGCTTCCCACAGAAATGGTGGTCCTTTGCTGCCCGCCACTTCTGCATGGCCCACAACATCACGAAGTACCAAGGTACTTCTCCCTGGGCCTCCCGCCACGGACGAGGTGAGTTCAAAGGTCTCAGAATCCCCTTCGGGGCTCTGATCGACTTTCTCCCAAGTCCTGTTGGCGCGCAACGCGAAGGGAAGTTTACGCCCAACACAGAACCTGGGGTTTTCCTCGGTTACTGTCTTCACCGAGTGTGGCGTAAGGCCTATTTCGTAGCTGGCTTGCGGGACTTCGACAACCACTGGGTCGATGGTCGCTTCCCGCATGTCCAGACCGTCTGCGAAGTGGTCTGGGACCCCATAGTGGCTCCCTTCTTCCCTGCGAAAGACGCGTATGACTCCGGTCGTCGACGTCTTCGTGCGGATGGTGGCTACGAAGAGGTTGCTCCTCTTGCTCCGGCTCCAGGGGGGTCGGACGCACCTCTGGGCGGCCTCGATCCGGTGCCTGAAGTAATGACTCCGGTCGATGCTGGCACACCTGTTTGGGCGGATCTTGAGGCCCGTCCTCGCCACCCTCTGCCTCCTTCCCCTGCGCCCTACTATCACCCTGAGATCTACGGATCTGACGGCCGCGTTCTCCACCGCGCCGTGGTGACAACACGACCTCCCGGCATAACTCCCTCAGAGTGGAAGTCGTGGAGCCGCGAACGACGTGCTCGAGAAATCACGCGATTCGAATCGGCTCAGGGCACTACCAGTGCCAGCAGCACGGATGCGGTCGCTGGTGACGCCGGTCCCAGTGTTCCGCGTCCTCCTGCTGCTGCCCCATGGGTGGGCGACTGCGGCCACTGCGGGAACTCCGGTTCTGCCCAGGCCGCCAGCACATGCCAAGCTCCTTTCTCAAAGGAAGCCTGTGCTGAAATCGCCACCGTCCCTGATGGGAATCCATCCGGTCCGCAACCCGTTTCCGCTTGTCTGGCCAATCATTCGGCCTTGCGGACCGGCGGAAAATGGATCACTCCCTCCTACTCGGAAGGTCCCGCTTCATTTGAAGAATGTGATCCTCCACCTGAACAGGGGGGTGTCGCAAGCGCGTCACCCATAACCCCTGTTCCTCCTGCGACACCGTCACCGTGCGGTTTCCCTCTTTCAGGGGTTTCCTTGCGTTCTTTGCATGAGGATGCTCCCTCAATGCCCTGCATTCCCCGCGTTCCGCGTTCCCGAACGCGCCATACACGCGAAAATGATAGGAATGCGAATCTCTCCGCGAATCTCCCAGGAGGTTCTGCGAATCTCTCAGGAGGTTCTGACGGAGTCGTCGAAAGAGGTCGCCCCGCCGGTTCCCTCGCCGGTCTCGCCGACGACGATGACAGCGTGCCAGTTACCGAACGGCACATTTCCGACGCTGTCCACAGGGTCAAGAACATGAACGTGGTCTACGGACCATGGGCTCTCGTAGCCAGACCCGTCAACAAGGCTGAAGTATCCCGCACCCCCGCGGCCGAGGCTGCTGTCGCCAAAGAGTGGCAGCGCCTCCGGTCCGCTGGTGTTTGGGATGAAAGCGTTGTTGTTGAGCTTTCCCAGCTCAAGGCACAGTCCCAACGGGACAAGAAGAAGGTCCACATTGGCCGTATCTTCGAACTGTGCCACGAAAAGGGTTCCGAGCTTCCTCTCGGTGACCCTGCACGAAAGTTCAAGGGCCGGGTTGTTTTCATGGGCAACCAGGTCCGGGATGAGCAGAACAACACTGCCATCTTCTCCGAACTTTCCAGTGCCCCGGCCACCATGGAGGCTGCTAAGGCAGCCGACGTCTACTCCCTTCTGCCTGGCCACTCCGGGCAGACTGCGGATGGCGACATGGCCTACATCCAAGCTCGATTGGAAGGCACTGAGACGTGGGTGCTCCTGCCCCGTCACCGCTGGCCCTCAGACTGGGTCAAACGGGGGTTCCAGAAGCCCGCGTGCCGCCTCCGTCTTGCCCTCTATGGTCACCCCGACTCTGGAGGGTACTGGGAGAAGAAGTTCAACTCTGCGGCACGGAAGGGCAACTGGCGCCTCATCGAGAACTGGCCCAGCTGCTTCTTCCATCCCGAACTGAAGCTCGTCCTCATCGTCTATGTCGACGACTTCAAAATGGCCGGCCCATCTGCCAACCTCGCCAAAGGTTGGGCCTCCCTCCGGGGGGAAATCAAGATGGGAGATCCCGAGCCATTCGGGAAGTACCTGGGCTGCGACCATCAGCTCCACGATGCGTCGGAGCTCCAGATGCTCTCCGAGGCCATCGAGTTCCCGGTGTCTACGGACGCCAGAGGCATGGCCTACGACATGGTGGGCTTT
>RGVM01000344.1 GCA_010027295.1 Chitinophagia bacterium | reverse complement strand
GGCCCGGATATCGAGCGTGTCCAAGGCGAAGAAATCGCGTTCGAAACGCACGGTCTTCAGGTCGATCCGGATATCCGAGACATCGGGGGTTCCGGAGCCGCCCCGGCAGGCGCCCAGCAGCAGGGCTGTCGCGACGAGGAGGGTCTGGATGGCGGTGCGCATGTGTCTGTCGTTTTTGCGAAGTTCATGAAACGCCGTTGAATGCACTGGGCCATGGTTTCCGGCTGCAAGGGCTCCCTCGCTGCCCGGATGCGCGATGTGGCGCGGAATGCCGAATTTCGCCCCATGAAGGTGTTCCTCTCGCAGCAGAACTACCATGTGGGCAATTTCGAGGCCAATACGGCACGCATCCTCGAGGCCCTCCGTCAGGCGGAGGAGATGGGCGCCGACCTGGCGGTATTTACCGAACTTTCCGTATGCGGCTATCCCCCGCGCGACTTCCTCGAGTTCGGCGACTTCATCCGGCGATGCGAGGAGGCTGTCGACGAGATCCGTCGCCATACGTCGAAAGTGGCCGCCATCATCGGCGCACCGGCCCGCAACCCGGACCCACTCGGGAAGGACCTCTTCAACGCCGCCTGGCTGCTGCATGAGGGCGAGGTGAAGGCGGTGGTCCACAAGACACTGCTGCCCACCTACGATGTTTTCGACGAGTACCGCTACTTCGAGCCCGCCTTTTCCTGGAGCGTCGTCCCCTTCAAGGGACACCGCATCGCGCTCACCGTCTGCGAAGACATCTGGAACCTCGGCGACAACCCCCTGTACCGCATCTGTCCGATGGACAGGCTGATAGCCCAGGAGCCCGACCTCATGGTCAACATCTCGGCCTCACCCTTCGACTACGACCACGATGACGACCGGAAAGAGGTGGTCCGCAGAAACGTCCTGAAGTACGGACTGCCGATGCTCTACACCAACGCCGTCGGCTCACAGACCGAGATTGTCTTCGACGGCGGCTCCCTGGTCTATGACGATGCCGGACGGCTGGTGCATGAGCTGGCCTATTTCCGGGAAGACAGTGCGATGGTGGATGTCTCCACCCTCTTCGTCCGGAAGCAGGGCACCGTCGTGGAGGAGCCCCAGCCCAGGGACCCCGCGAGGCCTGTCCGTAACGGTGACCCTTCGCGCATCATCGAATACCTCACCGGCGAGCATAATATCGCCCAGATCCACGAGGCCCTGCTGCTGGGTATTCGCGACTATTTCGGCAAGATGGGCTTCCGCCGGGCCATCCTCGGCAGTAGCGGCGGGATCGACTCGGCTGTCACCCTCGCGCTGGCCTGCGAGGCACTGGGGCCGGAGCATGTCCGGGCCGTGCTCATGCCTTCTCCCTTTTCCTCCTCTCATTCCGTCGACGACGCCGTCGCCCTCAGCCGGGGCCTGGGCAATCCCTACGACATCATCCCCATCGAGGGTCCCTACGAGGCCATGCTACAGGCCCTCTCGCCCGTCTTCGGCGACATGCCGTTCGGCATCGCGGAAGAGAACGTGCAGAGCCGCATCCGCGGCAACCTCCTCATGGCGATCGCCAACAAATTCGGGTACATCCTCCTCAACACTTCGAACAAGAGCGAACTGGCCACCGGCTACGGGACGCTGTACGGCGACATGGCCGGCGGCCTCAGCGTGCTGGGAGACCTGTACAAGACGCAGGTCTATGCCCTCGCGCAGCATATCAACCGCGGCGGAGGCTGCATCCCCCGCAACATCCTCGAGAAAGCGCCCTCGGCCGAACTGCGTCCAAACCAGAAAGACAGCGACTCGCTCCCCGACTACCCCAGTCTCGACAGGGTGCTTCACCACTACATTGAAGGCCGAATGGGGCCCTCCGAGATCGTGGCGACGGGCGTCGACGCCGGACTTGTCGAACGAGTGCTGAGGATGGTGAACGCCAATGAGTACAAGCGCAATCAGTTTTGTCCTGTCATCCGCGTCAGCGGCAAGGCCTTCGGTGTCGGAAGGCGCTTGCCCATCGTCGCAAGGTACCTCGTCTGAGGCCCACCAAACTATCCAAACATGGAGTCAAGGGTCTACAGGTCGACGGGCAGCTGGTACCTCGTCAACCATCCCGTGCACGGGTTCGTACAGGCCCGTATGAAGGGCCGATTTCGGATGGACGAGATCACGTCCACCAACCCCGTGGCCGTGGGCGACCTGGTGGATCTGGTCCGCGAGGAGGGTCCCGAGGCCTCATGGGTCATCACGGACATCCGGCCACGACGCAACTATGTCAACCGCAGGTCCCCGTCGAACCGACATCGCCATCATATCGTGGCTGCGAACCTCGACCAGTCGCTGCTCGTCGCCACCCTCCGCGACCCGCGCACCTCACAGGGCTTCGTCGACCGCTTCCTGACGGCCTGCGAGGCCTACCACGTACCCGCCGCCCTGGTGGTCAACAAGTGCGACGTCTTCCGGCAGAAGGACGAGGATCGCTTCCTCGCATGGGAGGAAATGTACACGACAATAGGTTACCGCGTCTTCCGCACGAGTGCGGTCACAGGCGAGGGTATTGAAGGACTGAAGGACTGGATGGCGGGACGCACCACCCTCGTCAGCGGCCATTCCGGCGTAGGGAAGTCCACACTGATCAACCTCCTGATGCCAGACCTTTCGTTGCGCACCGCCGATGTGAGTGGCTGGAGCGGCAAGGGCATGCACACCACGACCTTTGCAGAGATGTTCGACCTGCCCGGTGGCGGCGCCATCATCGACACGCCGGGCATTCGGGAGTTCGGACTCGTCGACATAGCACCGACCGAGCTCTCGCACTATTTCCCGGAGATGCGGGGGCGGATCGGCGACTGCCAGTTCAACGACTGCCGGCACCTCGACGAGCCGGGCTGCGCTGTCAAGGCGGCCGTAGAGGACGGGTCGATCCATCCCGAACGGTACATCAGCTACGTCACTATACTTGAAAGCCTGGAAGAGGAATGATTAGGACATGCTATTCAGCTCTGAGCATGGCCTTGCTGAAGCCGACATCATCCCTCAGTGTGGGGTTCTATTTTTCCGGTGGGCGTGTTCCGGTTCATACTTTCATCTTGCGCGCCTTGGGCACTTTGCTTCCGTTCAGTAGTCGTTCCGCACCCACGTTCTTCCCGTTGGAGGGGCATCCATAGCGGGGTGCGCAGGACAGGAGGCAGGAGAGGAGTACTAGGAGGAGGGCCGCCTTGCCGGGATTCATTTTCATGGCAGTGGGTTATAATGATTCGCCAGTGAGGGCCCCGTCCCCGTCGGTCCGGAACCATCCGCTGTACATAAGGTAGTTGCGGGAGATGCGCCTGACCTGGCCCTCCATGAGTTCGGGGGAGACGGACTTGACCTTTCGGGCGGGGACGCCGGCGAAGACGCTGCCGGGCTCGACGACCGTCCCTTCGAGGACGACCGCGCCGGCCGCAATGACCGAGCCTGAGCCAATGACGGCGCCGTCCATCACGATCGCCCCCATGCCCACGAGGACGTCCCGCTCGATGGTACAGCCGTGGATGATGGCCTTGTGGCCGATGCTCACGTCGTCGCCGATGGTCGTCTCGGTGCGCTGGTAGGTGCAGTGGATGACGGCCCCGTCCTGAATGTTGACGCGGTTTCCGATGCGAATGGCATTGACGTCTCCGCGGACGACGGCCTGGAACCATATACTGCAACCCTCCCCCATG
>RGVM01000343.1 GCA_010027295.1 Chitinophagia bacterium | reverse complement strand
GTTTCCACGAGGCCCATTCCGTGGCCGACCGGACACGCACCTTCCTGAAGGTGCAGGACGGATGCGACTACACCTGTTCTTTCTGCACCATCCCCCGTGCCCGTGGAGCCAGCCGCAGCGACACCATCGCCAACGTCGTCGATCGGGTGCACAGGCTGGCGGAGGAGGGCGTGAAGGAGATCGTACTCACCGGCGTCAACCTGGGTGACTTCGGCAAGGGCCCAGACCCCTCGAAAGACCGGCGGGAGGACTTCCTCACACTCTGCATGCAGCTCGACGAGGTAGAAGGCATCGAGAGGTTCCGCATCTCCTCCATCGAGCCGAACCTGCTCACGTCCGAAATCATCGAATTCGTCGCACAGTCCTACCGCTTCATGCCACACTTCCACATACCCCTTCAAAGTGGCTGCGACCGGATCCTCGGACTCATGCGACGCAGGTACCGCCGATCGCTTTACCAAGAAAGGGTATCCATGATCCGAAAGGCGATGCCCCACTGTGCTATAGGAGCCGATGTCATCGTGGGCTTCCCTTCGGAGACGGAGTCCGACTTCCAGGAAACCTTCGAATTCCTGCAGGACATCGATGTAAGTTACCTCCACGTCTTTACCTACTCCGAGCGGGCCGACACAAAGGCCCTCGACATAGGCCATTCCGTACCCGTGCAGGTCCGCCAGCATCGTAATAAGATACTCCGCAACCTCTCCTTCTCCAAAACAAGGCTCTTCACGGAGGCACATCGCGGTCAGCGCCGCAAAGTGCTCTTCGAGAAGGGCGACAAGGAAGGCATGATGGAGGGCTACACAGACAACTACATACGGGTGACTACTCCGCGCCGGGAGCACTGGGTGAACAGGGTCATCGAATGGCAGCTTTGACAGCCGGCCGAGTATCCGGCCGAGTAATGAAACGCCATTGACATGAAAAAATTTCAGGTGACAATCCGCTTCTTCATGGACGATGCATTCATGGATGCCATCCCTGAACACCGGAAAATGATCGATGGGCTCATTCGAGACGGTGTCATCGACCTCTACGTGGTGACGATGGAATCACTAAGGGCATGGATCACTTTCACCGCGGAATCGAAGAAAGAGGTAATCATGCATCTGCGGGATTCTCCCCTCTTCCGTTATTGGACCTACGAGATTGATGAAGTGTATGTGCTCGACGGACCGCACTATCGACTGCCGGTTATGCGGATGAACTGAATCCGCAATCCCAAGGATCATCCGGCATACATTCGATGGCTGTGCACGCAACTCTCGTCAGGCACCCTTGATGACAGGATGGTCCATGAAGGGTTGGCTGTACATCCGTTTGCCCGTGGCCTTGAAGACAGCATTGGCCACGGCACCGCCTGTAGGCGGAAGGGCGGGCTCACCCAGTCCCGTGGGGTCAAAGTCGTTCTCGACAAAAGAAACCTCCACCTCCGGTATCTCCTTCATACGGATCAGCCGGTACTGATTGAAGTTGGATTGCTGTGCTTTACCCTCCTTGAAGCTGATGCGGCCAAACATGGCATGCCCCATCCCGTCCACGATCGCCCCCATCACCTGCTGGCGAGAACCGCTGAGGTTGACGACCTGTCCGCAGTCGGCCGCGGCGTAGATGCGGCTCACGACCGGCTTGCCGGAACGCATGACCACCTCGGCCACCTGGGCCACGTAGGACGCATGCGAGAAATAGACGCTGAAGCCCTGGGCAACACCCTTTTTCTTACCCCATCCTGAAATCTCCGCCGCCTTCCGGATGACGGCTTCCATACGGTCGATATTGTATTTTATGGCCCCGGCAGGACTCTTCCGGGCCTTGTCGAGGAGCTCGAGACGGAACTGTACAGGGTCCTTGCCCGCCGCTGCGGCGACTTCGTCGAGGAACGACTGTTCCGCGTAGGCAAGGAAGTTGGTGGTGGGCGCGCGCCAGGCGCCGGTCGTGATCGGAGACTTGTGCTCGATGGATTCGATGAGCAGGTTGTCTACGGCGCCGGATGGGAAATTGTCCTCGCGGGTGCTGTTGCCCTCATTGATGCCGACGCCACGCAAACGGTAACCGATGAGGCTGCCCTGCGTATCGAGCGCAGCCTCGAACCGGTACCTTACAGCAGGTCGGTAGATACCGCCCGTCATATCGTCTTCGCGGGTCCATACGACCTTCACAGGCTTCTTCACCAGCATCGACACCTCGGCGGCATCCATAACATAATCGTTGCGCAGCCTGCGACCGAAGCCGCCCCCCAGGCGGGTCAGCTGGAGGTTGATGCGGTCCTCCGGCAGTCCCACGAGCTTGGAGACCTGCGCGCGCGCATTGGCGGGCGTCTGCGTCGGACCTACCAGGTCGACGCCGTCACTGCGGACGTCGGCGAAGAAGTTCATCGGCTCCATTGGGTTGTGGGCCAGGAAAGGGCTCTGGTACTCGGCCTTGACAACCTTCGCGGCCGTACGGAAGGCGGCTTCGACATCTCCGTTTCGACGGCGCACGGTAGCCTTGTCGCCGTCGAGCAGCTCGCGGAAAAGCCTGTCATGGTCTTCCGTACTCTCGATGGCACCATCCTTTTCATATTCCAGCTTCAGTGCCTTCCGGGCCTTCATGGCCTCCCAGGTGCTGCGGGCGACGACGGCGACGTTGTTCTTGAAGGTGACCACATCGATCACGCCGGGCATGGCTTTGGCGGCGGAGGCGTCCACGGACTTGAGCTTTGTACCGAAGGCCGGCGGGTGTTGCACCACGGCGTGTACCATACCTTCCCGGTATACATCGAGGCCAAAGATGCCCTTGCCGGTGACGATATCATTGCCCGCGACGTTTCTGATCGGCTTGCCGATGATGCGGAAGTTCTTGCGGTCCTTCAGCGGCACATCTGCCGGTAGCGGCATCGCTGCGGCGGCCTCGGCCAGTTCGCCGTAGCCGAGCCGGCGCTTCGTGGCACCATGCACAACGAATCCAGGTTCCGTGACACATTCCTGTACGGGTACGCCCCAGCGGACTGCCGCAGCAGACAGGAGCAGATGACGTGCGGAAGCACCTGCCTTGCGCAAGCGCATCCAGGAATGGGGGATCGCCCCACTGCCCCCAGTGAGCTGACGGTCGAAGCGCTTCGTGTCTAGCGGAGCCTGCTCCACCCTGACGCGCGTCCAGTCGGCATCCAGCTCCTCCGCCACGATCTGGGCGAAGGATGTCATGATGTTCTGTCCCAATTCGGGATTGGGGGAGAATATCGTGACGGCCCCATCGGTCGCGACGGCCAGGTAGCTATTGAAGACAGGCGGGGCCGCGGCGCCGGCTGCGCCCACGACCTGCGGCATCGCCGCTTCCGCAGACTCCCAGTGGAATCCCAGCAGAAGGCCTCCTCCGGCGATTGAGAGGTTCCTGAGGAAGTCGCGGCGGCTGTCGTTCGTTGCGGTTCCCATGACGTATCGGTTTGCGCTGTTGTCGTTTGGAATGGAACTGTTGATTCGGTATGCGGGCGGGCTCAACCCTTCTTTGCGGCCGTCTTGCGCGCCGCGGCGAGTACACCCTCCCGGATCCGATGGTAGGCCCCGCAACGACAGAGGTTGCCCTGCATGGCATCCATGACCTGCTCCTGGGTCGGATTGGGGTTGCGCTTCAGGAAAGCGGCAGCCGTCATGATCTGACCGGCCTGGCAATATCCACACTGGGG
>RGVM01000342.1 GCA_010027295.1 Chitinophagia bacterium | reverse complement strand
CCAGGGCCATGTCTGGCTGGATGTCGAGGCCGAACTGCTTCCCGTAACTCATCCCCCGGCACTTTCTGGGAGGGACCCGGCAGATCCGGCATACCTCATGTACACATCCGGCTCCACCGGACTCCCCAAGGGCACGCTCAATACGCATCTGGGTTTCGTCAACACAGTCCTATCCGTCTCTCGGGCATTGGGCATGTCCAGCGAAGATCGTGTGGCCCAGTTCTCCTCGCCATCCTTCGACGTGTCAGTATTCGAGATCTGCCTTGCGTTCTTTAACGGCGCTACCCTCGTGGTGCCGGAGCGGAAAGAGCTTTCTGTGCTGCCTTCCTTTATAATGGGAAAACGGGTGTCGGTCGCCATGTTGACTCCGATGGTTATCGGGTCGCTGGATGCCGGCACCCTCTCCCATGTCCGCGCACTCATGACAGGGGGAGAGGAGGCACGCCCACAAGACATGGGGCGGCTTTCCGGCATCACTTCCCTCTTCAACATCTACGGCACCACCGAGGCCTGTGTATGGTCGACAATCCATCCGGTGGGCAGGTGGGAGGACCCGACCCGTCGGGTGCCCCTCGGACGTCCTTTTGACAATGTCTTCGCCTGCATCCTCGACGCCGACCGGCGGCTTGTCCCAACCGGCGGCGTAGGTGAACTCTGTGTTGGCGGACCGGGACTGCCCTCCGGCTACCATCGTAAGCCAGAGCTCAGTGCCGAACGTTTCATCCCCGACCCGTTCCACCCCGGTCAGATGCTCTACAGGACGGGCGACCTGGCCCGATGGGACGATGAAGGCAGGCTATGCTTCCTCGGTCGGATGGACGGCCAGGTGAAGGTGAACGGACACCGGGTCGAGCCCGCCGAAGTGGTGGCCTCGCTCGAAGCCGTCGACGGCATCGCGCGCGCGGCCGTCATCCACCGGCCCGGACAGGGTCCTGAATCTGGCCTTGTCGCCTTCCTGGTCATGGAAGAGGGGCGGGTGCTCGATGAGACAGGTCTGCGGGCCGAACTATCACAACGCCTGCCCGGCCACATGCTGCCCGTCAGGTGTCTGACCGTCGACGACATCCCCCTAAACCCCAATGGCAAGGTCGACAGGCCGCTGTTGCTGGATTGGGATGACAAGGGACTGGAAGAACGGGCGCAGAGGGTTCGTTCGGGAGTGTTGCCGAAACCGGACACACCGACCGAAAGAAGGCTGGCCGCCATCTGGTCCCAGATTCTCGGCATCGAGACCATCCATGCCGATGACAGTTTCTTCTCCCTGGGGGGGAATTCCCTTCAGCTGATCCGTCTCATGGACCGGATTGCCTCGGGATGGAGCCTTGCCGTCGATCCTTCCGGAATCTTCATCCATCCGGCGCTGAGGGCCATGGCCCGGTTGCTGGACGACCGCTCCGCATCCATCCGGATCGAAGGGGAAGGGAATCCTTTCCTGCCAGTGGAAGCCTGGGACACCGGCAGTGGTCGGCACCTGTTCGCCATGGTGGGCGGCGCCGGAAGCATCAGCGAATTCACCAAGTACCACCGTATAGGTTCTTTCCTCGGCGAGGCCTGGCGTGTGCACATCCTTCCAGACCCCGACGCCTCACACGGTCGCTTTCCAAAGATGGGGCCTGCCCAGCTCGCCGACAGATATGCCGAGGTGGTCCTGCCGGTCGCAAAACGGGAAAAGGTCTGGCTGCTGGGCGATTGCATTGGTGGCATAGACGCCTTCGCCCTCGCCTGTGCACTTCAGTCGTCAGGCGTTCCCAACATCGGCCTGATCCTTATGGATGTGTCGGCACCTGTCCTGAAAAGGGAGGTTCCGGCCTTGTCTTCCTCAGCCATCGATTTGTATCATTTGTTGCCCGAAAGGCAGGATGCGATTCGGGAGGCCATGCATGACATGATGCTGCCGTTGGTCGGAATGCGCTCCGCAGGTCTTTTGTTTCATCCGGTTCCTGGAAGCCGTCGACAGGCCTTCCGCATGGCGGTGGCGTTGGGACTCTTCAATCCCATCGAGTACCTCGCGGCGTTCCCTGAGTCTGGCCCCACTCATTACGACGCCTTCAGGCATTACATGGAAAAGGGTTGGAAGGATGGTGCGATGCCTGCCTCCGGCTTTAATCCCCACCGCTACCGGAAGATTGTGGACGGGTTCCGACCCGGAAACGATGAGCCCGTCCTCCACGCCCTCATTTTCGGCATGCGTGTACGATATGTGAGGCGCAAGGTCTTGGAATCGGTGAGGAGGCCCCGCCTGCACTCCGATCTGATGGCCGCCCGCACGATGCTGAGGCGCGAGATGTTCAGTCCGGGCGTCTTCCGGGGCGACCTGCACCTGGTAATGTCGGGAAGGGTCTTCTACAGGGGTACAGACCTGGGGTGGTCACGGCATGTGGAAGGAAAGGTGCACTTGCATAGGGCAGAAGGAGACCATCGCACCTACCTCAAGGAGGAGTTGGACGCCACCGCGTCGATCCTGAAGCAGATTCTGAGCCTCGGGTAGCGGTCGGCTCAGGCTACGGCTTTCTTCACCAGGTCGGCTGCCTCGCTGAGGAGGATGGCGCTCTGCACCTTCAGGCCGCTCTCGTCGATAAGGCGCTTGGCCTCTTCGGCGTTTGTGCCCTGCAGTCGGACGATGATGGGGATGGAGATGTTGCCGAGATTCTTGTAAGCCTCTATCACACCGGCCGCGACACGGTCGCACCGCACGATGCCGCCGAAGATATTGATGAGGATGGCTTTCACATTCGGGTCCTTCAGGATGATCTTGAAGCCTGCCTCAACGGTCTGCGCATTGGCCGTGCCGCCTACGTCTAGAAAGTTGGCAGGCTCTCCACCGCTGAGCTTGATCATGTCCATGGTAGCCATGGCCAGTCCCGCTCCGTTGACCATGCAGCCCACGTTACCGTCGAGTTTTACGAAGTTGAGATTGTACTGGCCGGCCTCCACCTCTGTCGGGTCCTCCTCGCTAATGTCGCGAAGGGAGGCCAGGTCGGGATGACGCGTCAGTGCGTTCTCGTCGAGTTTCATCTTGCAGTCCACCGCCACGATCCTGTCGTCGGCAGCCTTGAAGAGCGGGTTGATCTCGAGCATGGCGCAGTCGAGACCGACGTAGGCGTTGTAGAGGTTGGTGACGAAGCGCACCATGTTCTTGAAGGCCTCGCCGGAGAGGCCGAGGTTGAAGGCGATCTTGCGGGCCTGGAAGGGCAGCAGTCCGCCAGAGGGGTGCACCCATTCGCGGAAGATTTTCTCGGGCGTGTCATGCGCCACGTCCTCGATGTTCATGCCGCCTTCGGTGCTGTACATGATCACGTTGCGTCCGGTGCCGCGGTCGAGCAGTATCGAGAGGTAGAACTCCTTGCGTTCTGAGGGCCCGTCGTAGTACATGTCCTGCGCCAGCAGCACCTTGTTGACGACCTTGCCCGATGGGCCTGTCTGTATGGTCACCAGCGTTCCGCCGAGGATCTTGCGGGCGTAGTCTGTCGCCTCCTCCAGGTTCTTGGCAACCTTGACGCCGTTGATGCCAGTCTCGCGAACGGTGCCCTTGCCGCGGCCACCCGCGTGGATCTGTGCCTTCACCACGGCAAAGCTGCTACCGAACTGCGTCTTGACCTGGCGGTAAGCCTCCTCTGCCTCGTGGATGTTGCTACAGGCGTAGCCCTCCTGCACAGGGACG
>RGVM01000341.1 GCA_010027295.1 Chitinophagia bacterium | reverse complement strand
CGAGGAGCTCGCCACAGGCTATGGTCGCCTCGACATCCTCTGGCTGGATGGCGGCTGGGTGCGACCCTTCCGCACCATCGACCCACGCGTGGAATGGCAGCGTACCATCCCCTATGACCAGGACATCGACATGCCCGCCATCGCCCGCATGATGCGCAGCCACCAGCCCGGCATGCTGATTGTGGACCGCACTGTGCCCGGCGAATATGAGAACTACGCGACCCCGGAACAGTCGGTCCCTGCCACCTGGCTGCCCTACCCATGGGAGAGCTGCATCACCCTGGGCAACGCCTGGGGGCATGTCCCCAACGAGAAGTACAAGTCGGCACGGAAAGTCATACACCTGCTCACTACCGTCGTGAGTCGCAACGGCAGCCTGCTGCTGAACGTGGGCCCTCGCCCCGACGGGGAGTGGGACAGTGCGGCCTATGCCCGCCTTGCCGAGATCGGTGACTGGATGCGGGTCAACGGCGAGGCCATCCATGAAACCGAGGCCGACTCTTCGCTCAAGCCCGTAGGTCAGTGGGTCTACACCCGCAAGGGTTCGCAGGTCTACGCCATCTATCAGGCAGGAGAGGGGGAGTCGATGCCTGCGGAACTCTCGGTTCCCGTGCCATTCCCATCTTCCGTCAAGTCGGTCTCGCTGCTGGGAAGGGAGAAGCCGGTGCCCTTCGTCAGGGAGGCTGCGGGTGTCCGCGCCAGGCTGGCAGGGAAGGGCGCGCCCGGTGTTTCGGCAGCTCCCACCTGGGTCTTCAAGGTCACCTATGACAGCGGCGGAAAGTAACTTTGGGCTCCTGGGGTTTCTCGCAGGACAATGACATGGACATCTTCAAGGGGAGGGTGTTATTGATCGCCACGCGCCATGGCAAGGAAAGGGTGCTCGCACCGATCCTGGGGCCAGGGCTCGGTGTCGTCTGCCAGGCTGTTCCCGAACTGGACACGGACCTTCTGGGGACCTTCACCGGAGAGGTGGAACGCGTGTTGTCACCTCTGAATGCCGCCCGAGAGAAGTGCCGGCTGGCCATGGAACTGACGGGACATGACCTGGCATTGGCCAGCGAGGGGTCCTTCGGGCCGCACCCATCCATCCCGTTCCTGCCTGCCGACGAGGAATTGCTGCTGCTCGTGGATCGCAGGAACGCCCTCGAGATAGCCGTGAGGGAATGCAGTCTCCACACCAACTTCTCATCTGCACAGGTAAGTACCGAAGAGCAGCTCATGGCATTTGCAAGAGGTGTCTTCTTCCCCTCGCATGCGCTCATCCTCAGGGGCGGCCCTTCTGAACAATCGGGCATTAGGAAGGGGATCTCCCGGATGGATGACCTGCTTGCAGGCTTTCAATCCTTGCTGGAGAGGCATGGTTCGGTTCATGTCGAGACCGATATGCGGGCCATGTACAATCCCACCCGGATGGGCGTCATTGAAAAGGCGGGTCGCAAACTGCTGGAACGCTGCCTGTCTCCCTGTCCAGCTTGTGGTCGCCCCGGTTTCGGGGTACGGGAGGTGCGCATAGGACTTCCTTGCACTGATTGTGGGACACCGACTCGGGGAGTGCTGGCCCGAATCCTTGGCTGCGACGGTTGCGGGCACCAGCGGGAAGAGATACACCCCGACGGGATAACCGGAGAGGACCCTGGACACTGCGACGTCTGTAATCCCTGATGCGGATTAAGCCCAAACCGGCTTCGAATTTTTCTTACACGATTCACGGATATTCATGTTTTATTATATATATTCGTTTGCGCCCTGCCTCTCGGATATAACCTGTGAATATTTAACACCATGTCTCAACTCAACGAGCAGCAACTCATTGGCTTCGCGGAAACGTATGTCACTGCTTTGCTGTCGGGTGTGGCATCCTCTTCGGGTGCCGACCTTTACGCCGGAGTTCAGTTCGTGGAGTCCGGCCACCTCTTCCGTTCCGAACTCCGTCGCTTCCTCAAATTTTTCCGGTCTAAAGCCAGCGATTCAGACTACCGGGTACATTGGTCCATATCGCGCTGCAAGGGACGAAGCGTGCATATACGGGTTTACCTAACGCCGGTGTCGTGGCAGAAGGGATCAAATGTCGCAACCCTCCGGCTCCGCCTACACATAGCCGATGACGGATCCCTCATGAGGCTGATGGTGATCTACAACTCTGCCAAACTCATAGCCTGCTTTTCTCCCAATCGTCTGACGGCCTCTTTCCGACGATTCCTCTATGCGTTGGGGCTGTACAAATTCCGGTTCTGAGACTGCAATGCGCGAATGCATGTTTCATAGATGCTGGGCAGGCCCGGCGGGAAATGCCTCCTTTTTCAAGCGAACGACATGTCGGCGGATGTCTATGCCTTGACTTATGGGCTGGACATGATGTTTTTTTTTCGTTTATTTTGTGCGTTTCGCATCTTCCACCAGAGCATCAAACCCATCCCCATGGAGGAGTCCATACAGATCAAGCTGTTCACGGGAGCATCCGCAGTGATGGAGAAATTCCTGGTTGGGGACGTTGACAAAGCCTTTTCCGGCTTCACGGAGGACTTCCGTTTCTCAGACTCCAAGGGCATCTTTCGGAACGACGTGTTTTTCTTCCATCGGTTCCTGAAACACTTGGAATCTAGCCCGCAGTTCCATTTCAGATGGAAGATGCGCCGATATGTGGGAAAGGACATCGAGGCCGCCCTCTACTTTTCACGGAAAGGGGGGGCTGTCCCTTTGCAGGAGGTCACCATCATGGCCTGGGTATACATGCCCACACCAACGAAGGCATCCCGACTTTCGCTTGACTATGATCCCGCGGCAATCATCTCGGAACTCAGCGAGGGCAAGGTAGCGGCCATGCGGAACCGTTTCCGGTACATGATGGGACGGTACACCCTCGAGTTCTGACAATTCTGCCATGACCTGTCGTTGACAGGCCCGGAGTATCAGGTATCTCATATTTTTGGCGGATGCGGAGTCCGTCCTTGTATCTCCTCGCGTTGCTGTCGGCCTGGGTCCTCGTCGGAACCGCCACGACATGGCCGCATGCCATCGGTCCTTCCGCGGCGTCCATCCTCTTCCTGGCCGGAGGGCTCGTCTTTTCCCTCACCGTCGCCATTCTGCCACGCCCTGTTTCTTTACCCGTGCTACGTCCCCTGAGGGATGTATGGGCATTCGTGGCGATGGGCTGCGGCATGCTGCTGAGTTATGTACTGGCCGCCCGAATCATGGATGCCTCGCCATTGCGGTACGAGGATGCCGACATGATCCCCATCCTGCAGGCCATGGCGCGTCGTTTCCTATCCGGCGACTGGCCTGCCCTGTACGATCCGATACCGGAGATTTGGTCGGGCGTCCAGCCCATCTATCTCCCATTCCTGTGGCTGCCCTTCACGACCCCCGAGTTGTTCCATTTCGACCCGCGCTGGGTGACCGTCGCCGGCATCTGGGTGGCGGCTGTTCTCGTACTGCTGTTCCTCGACCTCAGGAAGGGGCTCTCCGGTTGGCTGCTGCTGTACCTCCTCTATGCCCTGATGCGGCACTTGCACATGGATCCCACGCACAATGTCATAAGGCTGACGGAGGAGGGGGTCGTCTATGCCTGGTACGCACTGCTAGCCTGGGCCCTCGTATCACGCTATGACTGGCTGCTGGGGCTGGCCTTTTCCGCCTGCCTGCTGAGTCGCTATTCCGCCATGGGGGCCTTTCCGGCGATCCTGCTCTGG
>RGVM01000035.1 GCA_010027295.1 Chitinophagia bacterium | reverse complement strand
CCGGCATCGAAGTGGACGACGAGAAGGACGAAGTCGTGGGTATGGCCTGCATAGAGACCGGCGACAAGAGCCGGACCATCCTCGTCGTCTCCGAGAACGGATACGGCAAGCGCACGCCTATCGATGAATACCGCATCACCCATCGCGGTGGCAAGGGGATAAAGACAATACAGGTCACAGAGAAGACCGGAAGCCTTGTCGGCATCCTCGATGTCTCCGAAACGGAGGATCTGATGATCACCTGCGAGTCGGGCGTTACCATCCGGACCCCCGTCTCCGACATTCGGGAACTCGGCAGGGCCACCCAGGGCGTCAAGCTGATCCGGCTGGATGACGACGACCGTATCGCCGCCATCACAAGCCTCGATGAGACGCGCATGGACAACACCAGCCATGAAGTGGGGCAACTGCCGCCACCCGACGAGAACACGCCTTCAGACCCTGCGGACCCAGGGAATGAGGATATTTCCTAACTTCGGAATACCTATCAATCCATAGAAATGAACAGACTCTACATCGTTGGTATCGCACTGTTACTTGCGACCACGGCCGCCCAGGCGCAGTTCGACCAGGTCAAAACCTACTTGATGTTGAACCAGCTTCCCAAGGCGAAGGAAGCCATCCAGGACATCGAGAAGAAAGGGAAGGCCACCACCAAGCCCGAATTCCATCTGGCCAAGGCAACCGTCCTCGCGGGCCTCATGAAGACGGCACAAGGCGAAGAGGCGGATAAATACATGGAGGAGTCCATGTCCGAATACCGCAAATACCTCGCTGCCGACGCCGCGACCGTGGCCAGCCTGCTGCAAGACCCCGCCTACGCGGCCACCGCCTTCACCTACTACAGCGTCCTGTTCAACAGGGCCATCGCCCATTTCAACGCCAAGAAATACGCGGACGCCGCCAACACCTTCGGGAAAACCGTCGAATGGAGCGATTACCTGATCAAGAACAAACAGCTCGCGTCGGAATTCGACACCACGCTCTTCCTGTACGCCGGCGCATGCTCCCAGATGTCCGAGGACCACAAAGGCGCAATGGGCTACTATGAGAAGCTGGCGGCCCGCAAAATCGGCGGCAAGGACTTCCTCGACGTCTACAAGTACATGACATACATGTATTTCCTCAATAAGGAAACTGCCGCCTTCGAAAAGTCAAAGGCCCTTGGCCAGGAACTGTATCCGAAGGAGGAAATGTTTAAAATGGAGGAGATTGACTTCATCCTGGAAGTGGAGGATGAAAAGGAACGCATGGCCAGGCTGGAAGCCAAAATGGCCGCAGAGCCCGACAATGCCAAGCTGCAGCAGATGTACGGGGGCATCCTCTTCGACAAGCTCAGCAAAAGGGATGTCGACCCCTCCACCCCCGAATTCGCAGCAGACGAGCAGAAGATGCTGGCAGCCCTCACCAAGACTGCCGCCGCCATGCCCGAGGACGGGATGCCTAACTTCCTGATCGGCAAGCACCATTGGTACAAGGCCGAACGCATCCGGAACCTGATCGCCGACGTGAACGACGAGATCCGCAAGTTCAACGATGCCCAGAAGCCGGACAAGATGGGGAAGACGCCCCCTCCCCCCAAGGAACTCACCGCCAGGAGGGACAGTCTTCGTAAGCAGCAGGAAGCGTTCATGGACATATCCGTTCCCTTCCTCCTCAAAGCACAACCCCTTCTCGCCAAGTCGTACACCAAGGTCAAGGGAGGCGCGCAGAACTACAAGCTGCTCATCGACGACCTGATCCAGTACTACGGCTTTAAGCGGCAATACGCGAAACTGCCGGCCGACAAGGCAAAGGCCGAGGCTGAGGAGAAGAAATGGGACAAGGTCTACAGCGAGATCACCCAATGACGAAGGGATGATTACTGGGAAAGTCACGGACCGGACGGGACCTCCCATCTCGGTATGTAATTCCCTTTCATGGCTGCTCCTGTCTTTTTGTATACTGACAATGTCGGTCAGTGCCCAGTCTGGCAGGTCCACCCCAAGAAAGGGAACGACTCAGGCCAGGCGCCCGGCCCCCGCTGTAAGGAAGCCTAAGCCTGCTCCTATCCAACAGCCTGCCTCGAACGCATCCCAACAGGCCCTTCTGCCCGTGAAAGCCCTGTTGGAACAGAACCGTCTCCTTGAGGCCCAACGGGCGATAGACAATCTTCTCGGCAATCCCAGGAACCAGCGCTTTGCCGATGCCTGGTATCTGAAAGCCAGGATTTATGCAGGCCTGCTTTCTGAGGGCAAGACCCAAAGTCTGCCGCAGGACGGCAGGCGGCAGGCGCTGGATGCCATCCGAAAGGCGCTTGAAGTCGACAGGAACCAGGCCCTGATGCTGCTGACCGTCGAAGAACACCAGACAGCGTTCAGCCTCTATACCAGCGGCCTCAGACAAGGGGTGGACCTGTATAACACTCAGATGTATGAGCCCTCCCTGTCGGCCTTTCGAGAGACGGCGCTGACAGGTGAATATATCTTCAGCCAGGGGTGGGGACTCACCCGGATCGATACATCCCTCACCCTCTATACAGGTTTAGCTGCATATCGTGCGGGAAGACAGGAAGAGGCCATCCTGCAGTTCAGGAAGCTTGCCGACGCCGAGGTCGGAGGTGGCGCAGAATACGCCAGTCCCTACAGGTACCTGGCAAAGTACTGCTATGACAGGAAGGATGCTGCGAATCTGGCCCGGTACCTCTCGATAGGCATGAGGCTGTTCCCCAATGACGAATACCTCATGCTGACCGACATAGAAGCTACCCGCGACAGCAGGGACTACAAGTCGCTCTTCCAGAAATACGAACGACTCCTCACCGTCTTCCCGGACAGGTATGACGCCATGATGGAATATGCCAACGAGCTATTCGGCTATACACACTCGTTAGGAAATGCCCGGACACAGCCTGACTATGTCGTCAACTGCGCCCGTATCGAAGATCTTTTCAACCGATCCATAAGTCTGCGACCCGAATCGGAGGAAGCCTGGCTGTCCCTCGGGAAGCATTTCTACAACCAGGCCCTCTTGTGTTACGAGGAGGTCTCCCGGAACACCGGAAAGAACCAGGAGGATCGGCAACTGAAGTCCCAGCAGGAACAACAGGTGTCCAAGCTCGCGGAAAAAGCGATTCAACCCCTCGAGAAAGTGTTCAGTCGACTTGACGGCAGGAAGGGGCTCAGGGAGCCGGAATCCTCCTACTATCAGTCTGCATGCAGCCTGCTGAGCTATTGCCATGAAATGAGAAAGGATTTCTCAAAGTCGGAACTCTATCGCAACAAATTCGAATCTGCGAAGCAGCACCGGAATCCCTGACCCATCCAACCGGCCCCATTCAAGCATATCAACTAGGGTATAGAGGTGTAGCCCGGAAATACCTGTAACAATACAACCCATGGCCACGCGCATCCTCAACAAGTCCCATTTCGGAGACCCACTCGACAAGGGCCGGACCCTGACACGGGAGCAGGCCATGCAATTGCTGGCCGACTGGGTCGGCAATGAGAGGCTCATCCTGCACATGCGTCAAGTAGGTGCCCTGATGGGGGCCTGGGCCATCGAGCGCGAGTCTCTGTCAGTGGATGATGCCTGGAGATGGGAACTCGCGGGGTTGCTTCACGATGCCGATTGGGACCGATGGCCCGAGGAGCACTGCGCCAAGATCGTTTCCGAACTCGAGCAAAGGCATATCGACCCGGAGATCATCCGCGCCATTGCATCCCACGGCCCGGCGCATTTCGGAGTGGATCCTGAAACACGGATGGACAGGATGCTCTACGCGTTCGACGAACTGAGCGGCCTCGTGCACGCCTATTCACTTATGCGTCCTGAAGGATACGCCGGAATGGAAGTCAAAGGTGTACGCAAACGCTTGAAGGAGAAGACCTTCGCCGCCAACGTCTCACGCGATGATATCCGCGATGCATGCGAAAGGGCCACGATAGAGTTGGACGATCTGATTGCTTTCATTATCCGGCATCAGCCCTCAGTGACACTTTCCTGAGACTCAAAGACCTGTTGCTCAATGACGACTATTCTCATCGGATAATCGTCACATAGCCGGTGATCCTGGGGTCTCCCGTCTTCAGATCAATGACATAGTAGTAAGTGCCTGACGGGAGCTGCCTTCCATTGAGCGTCCCGTCCCAGGGCGCTGCATATCCCGTCGATCGGTACAGCAAAGTACCGGTCGTAGCATAGACCTCGACAACACATCCCGGATACTTGTCTAGATGCCGGATCTCCCATCTGTCGTTGATTCCGTCGCCGTTGGGCGTGAAGGTGTTGGGAACCTGAGGCTTGGTAAGCACGTACACCTGCATCGAATCCGAAGCCGTGCATCGGGTCACGGTATTGTACGCCTCTATGACATATCGGGTGTCTTGTAGCGGCCTGCAGAGCGGATCGAGCCGGGTGGCATCATCCAGTTGCAGGGCGGGCAGCCATCTGTAGCGGTGCAGTGAGGAGTCGGATATCCGCGCGCCAAGCGGTGCGGCGGCTCCGAGCTGAATGTATACATCCGGACCTGCATCGATGTCAGGGAGCTTGTTAACAGTGACTTCCTTCATGCCAACCGGCGAACCACAGCCATTGCCATCGATGACAGAGAGCCTGACGGGGTAGGAGCCGGGTATCGGGAATGTCCGCGACACCGGTGGCGGCGACGTGGAACGGATGCCGTCTCCAAGGTCCCAGTACCAGGCTCTCACGGTATAGGTTACACGGGCATCGAAACGGATGAGCCTGCCCGGACAGAGCGTGTCGGACAGGATATCAATCAATGGGGCCGTCGGTGTCGGGTGGATGGTCAGATTTCCCGTGGCGGTATCGGAAGGACAGCCGCCCGGTCCGATGACCCAGTGTCTGAAGCGTATGCCGGTCGAGGCCGTGGCATAGGTATGGCGTATGCTGTCGGCCGTCCGGCTGCTGTCCGACGACCCGTCGCCGAAGTCCCAATACCAGCGGCTGCCGGTATTCGAGGAGGGGATGGATGAGCGGAAAGTCAGTACGCTGTCGCGACATGGATTGCCCGTAACAGTGGTGGCAAGCCCCTGAGTCTGTTGGATGCGGACCTGCTTGATGGTATCACCCGTGCATCCGATATCCGTGAACACGCGGTACCTCACCGGCTGGTTGCCGTCGGTGGTGAATCGCTTGCGGGCATCCCTCGTGTCCTGGCGGGTAGCGTCTGTGAAATCCCAGCGGTAGGCGACAGGACGGAAACCCGCGGTATCCGATGTGCCCCGAAGCTGGATGGTGTCCTTCAGACAGTACGTCCCGGTAGTGTCGAAATCAGCCCTGGGTCCGGCTTTCACCACCACCCGTACGGTGCCCGACTCCGTCCGGTCGCACTGGTCGATGTCGGGGGCTGAATAGGTGAAGGGGATGTCATAGGTCCCCGGCAGCGGGAGGCTCAGGTCGACATCCAGTGAATACCGGTAATAGGTCCTGCCATGCCGGAGGAAAGTGGCGACGGGGGATGGTGAGGACAGGATGGTATCGCGTCCGGGGTTGAGGCCTTGCACTTCGCTGAGTCGCCAATGCAGACGGTCGACGGCATAGGCGATCTCCACGCTGACGCGGAAGGGAGTCTTTGGACAGGTGAAACTGTCAGAACCCGCCACCGTCCGATACACGTTGCGGATGGAAGCAGTGCTGTTCAGGTCGTTGACAAGGGTGCCCGCATTGAAACCATAGCTCTCGAACAGTCCGATCCCGTAGATATAGGCGTTGAAGATGCTGTCACAGGTGATGCGGTGCGGAGCGGCAGGTCCGGTGAAACGGGCGAGGGCGACCGAATAGGAGGGTAGGTTGGGGTGGGGCAAGATGTTGGAGGCAGGCAGCGGATTGCCGTCCACCCGAAGGGAGGGGAGCGCTGACGTCGGCAGGTAGATGCTCCCGTAGACATAATCGATGAAGGCCTTCCTGGGCGTGAAGAAGAGGATACTGTCCTGCCCCTGTTCGATGGGACTTAGATATATCATTTCCGGGTCGCCATAGCTGATGATGTTCATCGTCGCACACTGGTTGGCATTGGGCGTATACTGCGAAACGAGCACGGGTTTGTCCGAGCTGATGTAGTCGCCCGTCGTGCTGCCGAACTCGTAATATGAGCCATTGACGAGGCCCGTGAGCGTCACGCCGTTCCTCCGCACGACGGTGGCAGGGTCTGTAACACAGACACGGTAGTAGTTGAGGAAGGGAGTGGCAATATCCGTCTGGGTGTTGTTGACCATGTGGTAGGTGAGGTAGCGTGACCCCCAGGCCCGGGCCGGGAGCATCTGCTGCCCCATGTACTCCCCGCCATCTCCCCGGCACAGCCGGATGCCACCGGAGCCGGAAAAGACGGCAATCGGATGGCAGCGTCCATCACTGCCTGTGACCGATACGATCCGGCTTCCGGTCAGGTCTTTGCTCGCCTGCCAGGCCGGACCGGATTTGGCGCGAAGAAGTCCCATGACATTGTAGATCTCCCCCTTCTTCAGGTCGACCGTGTAGGTCATTCCCGGCAGCCAGCCTCCCTGTGTGCTGTCGGAGGGCGTAATCCGCACCCTGGTGCCGTCCTCCGGCGCTACCACATAGAACCAGGAGTACCAGTCGTCACCGTTCGCCATCGTATTCACTGGGTCGTAAGGATGCGTAGACCCCGATTTGAACTGTGCGTAGTTGACGGAAAAATATGTACGGCCGTAGGTTTCCAAGGGCATCAGCATGGTGGCGCCGGACACCTGCGTGTTGTACTGGTGGGCATAGGCGGCGACGGGTACGTCGCTCTGTATCCGGATGGCACGGTTCGACAGGCCCTCGCGAAGGATGCGCGCATCGTCGGGCCCGGACTTCGGTAGGGAGATGCTGAAATCCACGGAATTGGCGGGGACCGCCAAGGTCCTCGACCAGCCCGTGTTCATCACGGTCACCGTCACGTTGGCCGCCGCCCTGGTGCTGATGTATACCTGCAATTCCTGGGTATTGACGGGCGGCTCATGGAAAAAGCTGTATTGGAAGCCGTATCCCAGCCAGAACTCCGTCCCGCGATTGGAGAGGTTCTGCGCATGGGCCACGGAGCCGGCCAGGAAACAGGTTAGGAAAATGTGGAGGAAAGCGGAACGCCGCATTCCCCAAAGGTGGCACATTTTTATGTTGTCCTCTCTCATTGGCGGTGTAGGAAATACACATATCTTCACACATATTCATGTCAATTCCCCCTTGAAATGAAACAATACAACATGGACAAAAGACGTGGCCGCCTGTATTCGGCTTCGTCTCTGGTCATCCTGGCAACTGTGTTGTGCGCGAATGCCTTCGCGCAACAGGAGACCTTCGACACGCGCAACTGGCGATTCCTGAACCCCACGCCGATGGGCATCACGTTCCTCGATGTGGACTTCATCGACAACAACAACGCCCTGGCCGTAGGGGCCGAGGGTGCCATCGCCAGGTCGTCCGATGGCGGCACGAACTGGACCTACGGGGCCTTTACATTCCTCAACCCGGCCGGTACAAGGGTCAGGGCCTCCTTCTCCGACATCCATGCCGTGAATGCCCAGGTGGCCTATGCCGTCGGCTCACAGGGCATGATGGCCAAGACCATGGATGGCGGAGCTACCTGGACATTCGTCAGGACACCGTTGTACGCCAGGTCACGGAACATCAACACCGTCTGGTTCACCAGCCCTACCACCGGATACATCGGCGGACAGCATAATGCGGTCGACTCCATCCCCAGGGTCTATGTCACCCGCAATGGCGGCGCCACATGGGACTCCCTGGCGCCTCCGACACCGGTGCTTTCGCGTATCGGCTACGTCAACAACCCCAACGTGGGGTCGCAGATGGTGCCCGCCAACGCCAAGGACAAGGAAATACTTCGGATCAAGTTCGTCAACGACACCATCGGATACATCTCGGGAACCGGCCTGAGCACCTACCTTCCCATACCGAACGTGAACAGTTCCACAGGCCTGCCGACAGGTACCAACATCACCACGGGCGGACACCATGCCTCTCTGCTTTGGAAGTTCAGCAGCGGAAGGCTGACGGACTACAGCACGACCAAGGAGCGTCTGGGATACGGCGGACCGACCATGGCGCCCATCACCGTCAGTTCCCGCTGGGGTCAACCCTCCATCGGGGCCGTCACACAGTCGTATCGGGCCATGCACATAGAGAACGACTCGACGGTGCTGATCCTCTCGTTCAACAACAACATCGTTCTGCGCGTCCGTACGGGCAGGGCCGACAGCACCGTGAATCCCGGACAGCCCGGCTTGAAGGATGCCGGTCGGTATGAAGTCCTCAACTTCCCCTTCCCTCCGCTCAACGCGTCACCCATCCCCAATCCGCAGACGCTGAATGCCAGCAACCCCTACGAGATCGTAAGGGCCGCCAATGGCAAACTCATGGCACCGGGCAATTTCGGGCTCATGGCCACTTCCACCAACGGCGGCAACACCTGGGTCATGGAGAACTGCCTGCCGCAGGGACAGAACTTCAGCAGCAACGGTGTCTGGGCGATTGACATCACCCCCGGAGGCCGTGTCTTCGTGATGGGGTCGGGCGGTGTAATGGCCGACTCCGTCGCCGGAGGCAAGTGGGCAAGTAAATATAATACGGTACCCTATTCCGCCTCGCATACCAAGATGGAGTTCGTCGACTGCAACACAGGCATCGCTGCCGGCGGCGCTTCCGTCACCGTCACGACCGATGGCGGCCGTACCTGGGTCGACCGGGCCAGGGAAGACTTCCGAAACCTCAACATCAGCATCTCAGGCATGACGTTCCCCGTCGCCAACAAGGCATATTTCGCCACTTCGGCAGGAACGATCTACAGGTCTCCCGACCTGGGTGTCACCATGGACCCCCTGTACAACGACCCCAACTTCCAGATGAATGACGTCGCCGCCGTAGGCAGCGATAGCATCTGGGCGGTGGCCTATTCCTCGTTCAGCGTGCCAACGGCGAACCGCACATCAGCCGTGTTCCGCTCCGTCAACAACGGCGCAAGCTGGCAGCGCGTCGGCACCTTCCCCACCGGCTCCACTGCACCCAACCTGTCCCGCATCGCCTTCCCGAGCCGACAAGTCGGATATATCGCCGGAAGCCGCGGTTTCATCTACAAGACGACCGATGGGGGCACCACCTGGACGAATGTGAGCCCCCCCGCCCATGCGAACAACACCTCGGCCACCTATGTGGAAATTCAGGCGCTGGACGATAATACCGTCTTCGCCGTCACGAACCCCTTCCCGAACAAGATCATATACCGCACCACCAACGGCGGTGCCACCTGGACAAACATCAGCTCCAACATCGACGCCCTCGGTACCGGCAACATCGTGGGCATCATGATGCATGACGCCAACAACGGGTATCTGTCCAGCGGCGCGCAACTGCTGGTGACCAACAACGGCGGCACATCCTGGAGGCAGGACATCTCGCCCTCCTACACCATCTTCGAGACGATCGCCTTCGTGCCCAGAGTCGTACCGACCGGCACGCCGATGAATCGCCGCAGGCTCCTGACGGCGGGCATCAGTGCACCACAGCCGAGTGCGCAGTTCATGGAGTATGGCGACACCCTGGCCATCAGAATGAGTTCAACCGAGACCCTTACGGCGGCCACCTGTACCAATGCGACCGCCGGAGCGGTCACTATAAATATGACCGGCGGAGTAGGTCCTTTCACTTACAGCATCGATGGCAGTCCATTCCAGGCTTCCAACATCTTCACCGGCCTCACCCGGGGGAACAAGGTCGTGACAGTCCGCGAAGCCACCTGCGGCACCACTGTCCAGAAGACGGTCGCCATCCCCTTCACTGACAACCTTACCCTCACCAAGATGGCCGACACGACCGTCTGCGTGGGAGCGGCCTTCAACCTCAGGTCCTCTGTGAATGGGACGGGAGCGACCTTCGCCTGGACCCCCACGACCGGGTTGGCCACTCCGACCGCAGCCATCACGTCCGCCACTACATCCGCCAACACGGCCTACACCGTCACAGCCAGCCTCAACGGATGCACCCGCACCGCCACTGTCAACGTCGCGACCCGGCCCAACCCGGTGGTGAACGCAGGACCGGATGTGACCATCCTGGTAGGGGAGGAGACAAAACTCTCCGGGTCCTACACCATGACAGGCGCGCTGGGCTCCCTCGCTTGGACGCCGACGGCGAGTCTGACCGATGCCAACACGTTGACACCCACCGCCAAGCCCGGCGTGACGACCAACTATGTGCTCTCCGTCACAGAGGCCGTCTCCAACTGCGTGGGGACGGACGATGTCAGGGTCACGGTCATCCCGTACTGCGTCAAGATCATGAACGCCTTCTCACCTAACGGCGACGGCATCAACGACCGCTGGATGCTCACCACTTCCGACGCCTGTACGCAGAAGATCACCGTCAACGTCTACAACCGCTACGGTCAGATGGTCTACTCGAGCCGCAATTACAGCAACAACTGGGATGGTACGAGCAACGGCAAGCCGCTGCCCGACGGCACCTACTACTATCTCGCCAACTACGTCCTGATCAACGGCAGCCGAGTGGAACTGAAAGGGGATGTCACCATCCTGAGATAAACCCAAACAAAGAAAAGAGATGAAACGCAACATAGCCATCCTCTCCGCAGCCCTGCTGTCAGGCTCAGCAGCCCTGGCGCAGCAACTGCACACATCCTCGATGTACGAGTTGCAGAGTATCTTCCACAACCCCGCCATGGCAGGCAACCTGTCCAGCAGCACTGTGGGAGTGAGTTACCGCAGCCAGTGGGCCGGCATCAGCGGTGCGCCGAAGACCGCCACGGTGTTCGGCAGCGTCGACCTACCTAAGCACCTGATCGGACTCGGCGGGTATATATATAATGACCAGACGGGACCTACTTCGCGTACCGGCGCCCAGATGTCTTTCGCCAAACACCTCCCGGTCTCGGATAAGGCACATTTCTCGCTGGGCGTGGAAGCCCGGCTCTTCCAATTCGCCATCGACAGGGAGAAACTCAGCGGGCTGATGTCCGACCCCGTCCTGGCCGTCGCCAACAACCGTTTCAAGTACGACATGGGCTTCGGGGCATCCTTCAACACCGACAAGCTGAATGTCGGCATATCGGTGTCTCAGCTGATTCAGACCAAGCTCGACTTCTATACCGGCAACCTGACCACCAATGCCACGGCCCGGCTTTATCGGCACTACTACTTGCATGGACAATACCGGATCGAGACGCCCGGCGGCACCACTTTCGTTCCCAACCTGCTGGCCGTCTATCTCCCAAATGTCAGCCGTTCGGAAGTGCAGGTCGGCCTGCGCGTGGAAAGGGAAAACCTGTGGGTAGGAGGGGGCGTCCGCGTCAACCAGAGTTATATGCTGACCGGCGGGTATCACCTGAATCGGAAGCTCACCATCGGCTACGCCTTCGACAATTTCACGGCGCCCGTGAGTACTTTCTCCGCATCCGGCGGGGCTGCAGGCCACGAACTGATCCTGCGCTACAATTTCGCCTACAAGCCCTCGACCCGTTTGAACTAAGAAAGTAGCCCCGTTCTATACGATCGGGGCTTTCTTCTCT
>RGVM01000340.1 GCA_010027295.1 Chitinophagia bacterium | reverse complement strand
GCTTGAACAGCGGCGTCATCATGCCCTTTGCGTCCTCCTGGAGGATCCTGAAGCCCAGGGCTCCGAGGATGCGCCGTACGGTGTCGGCAGGGTAGACCTTGCCGCTCAATCCGTTGATGTGGCTGAAGTTAAAGGCGACTGTCCTGAGGATGGCCGGGGTCGGGTAAATGTCGACAGGGACGGAGGATGCATGGCCGCCGGAAAGTTCGCAGATCAGTCTTGTCGCCCTGTGCAGTACATCGAGGGTCCTGCCAATGTCGACACCCTTCTCGAAGTGCATGGCGGCATCGGTGCGGAGACTGTGACGGTAGGAAGACTTGCGAATGCCGGAGGGATGGAACCAGGCACTCTCCAGGAACAGCTCACGGGTGGTTTCCGTCACGCCGCTACCGATCCCGCCGAAGACGCCTCCCATGCATAGGGGGCGTCCATGGGCGTCGCAGATCATGAGGTCTGCCGCGTCGAGCAGGCGTTCCTTGCCGTCGAGTCCTATAAAGGGGGTGCCTGCCGGTAGCTTCATGACGCGGATGGCAGATCCGGAGATGCTTTCGGCATCGAAGGCGTGGAGTGGCTGTCCTGTCTCGTGCAGCACGTAGTTTGTGGCGTCCACGATGTTGTTGATGGGTCTCTGGCCGATGGCCTTGAGCCGTCGCTTCAGCCATTCGGGCGATTCCTCCACGCGTACCCCCGAGATGCGGATGCCCGTGTACCGGGCACAGGCCTCGGGCGCTTCGACCGTCACGGGCATGGAGGTACCCTTGCCTTCGGGGGATGGAACTCCGTCCAGTGCGTTTCGAGGTGTCGCCTGCAGCCCTTCATGGTGGGCCAACCAGGCGCAGATGTCGCGTGCGACCCCGAGATGGCTCATGGCATCGCTTCGATTGGGTGTCAGACCAATGGATATGACATGATCGGAATAGGGTTTGAAGAATTCGGCAGCAGGCATGCCGGGGGGGAGACCATCGGGAAGAACCATGATGCCGGCATGGGAGTCGCCAAGCCCGACCTCGTCCTCCGCGCAGATCATGCCATGGCTCTTCACACCTCGGATGGTAGCCGTGCCGAGTGTGATGGGTTCTTTGCCGACAGGGTGTATGGTAGCGCCTACCGGGGCAACCAGTACGGTTTGACCGGCCGCCACGTTCGGTGCTCCACATACGATCTGGACCGGCTCCGCCAAACCCAGGTCCACCAGGGTCAGCTTCAGCCTGTCGGCCTGTGGATGTTGCGCAACCTCCAACACCCTGCCTATGACCAACCCCTCCAGGCTGCCCGGTACCTCCTCAAAGCGCTCATATCCCTCCACCTCGAGTCCGATGGAGTTCAGGATCGTCGAGAGCTTCCCGTGCGGGATCTCCACCGGGAGGCATTCCATGAGCCAACTGTACGAGAGGACCATAGGCCGGAAGGGCTTTGCGACAAAGATAAGCCCCGGCGTCGAACCCCCGGCCTCTGTCCCCGGGCCGGCTCGCGGAGCATGGTTTTCCTCAGGATCTTGCCAAAGAGTAGTACATCTTTTTTTCATCACGGGGGCGGTGGATATCTCCGTCCTGGCCGTGCAATTTTTTCACGCAACGGGTAAAAAGGATATTTGCAGTGTGGAAAAGCGGCTCTAGCCTGTGGATAAGCGCCAAGTCAGGCTGTGACCAACTTTTATACGACCGGCTGGCATCGGGCATGGTGGAAAGGTGGCTACTTTCGTCCGGTTACCAGTTGGAGCGCTCACAGGAGACGACTGAGGAAAAGAGCAATCGATACTCCCGGAGACAAGTGAAAAAACTTAGGCAGGAAGATGGAACTCACGAATACGAACAGGGACCGCAAGAACCGCCGCAAGCCGGCCCCGGAGTTGGGCAATCTCGCCTTTGGGAAAGTGCCCCCACAGGCCCGGGAGCTGGAGGAGGCGGTGCTGGGCGCTATCATGCTCGAGAAGAACGCCTTCGATACGGTTGTGGAGTTGCTCAAGCCCGAGTGCTTTTACACGCATGCCAACCAGCGGATTTTCGCAGCTGCGATGGCGCTCTCCGACAGGCAGATGCCGATCGACATGCTCACGGTGGTGGAGCAGCTCCGCTTCTCCGGCGAGCTGGAAACCGTCGGGGGGGCCTATTACGTCTCGCGACTTACGAATTCTGTAGTGTCCGCCGCCAATATTGAGGCGCACGCCCGCATCATCCTGCAGAAGTTCATCCAGCGCGAGCTGATCCGCCTCAGCGGCGAGATCATCACCGACGCCTATGAGGATACCACCGACGTCTTCGACCTGCTCGACGATGCCGAGTCTCGACTTTTCGAGATCACCAACAACCACCTGCGCAAGAACTTCGACTCCATGGAGTCGGTCATCGTGAAGACCGTCAAGCGCCTTGACGAAATGCGCAGCCGGCAGGAGGATGTCACGGGCGTGCCCAGCGGCTACGACAGCCTCGACAGGGTGACTTACGGGTGGCAGAACTCCGATCTGATCATCCTGGCGGCCAGGCCATCCGTGGGTAAGACGGCCTTCGCCCTGAACCTTGCCCGCAACGCGGCGCTGCATCCCACCAAGCCGACGCCTGTGGCCTTCTTCAGCCTGGAGATGAGTTCGGCCCAGCTCGTTCAGCGCATCCTATCCGCAGAGAGCGAGATCCTGCTCGAGAAGATCGCCCGCGGCCGTCTGGAGGAGCACGAGATGCAGCAGCTCTACAAGCGCGGGATCGACAGGCTCTCCCGGGCCCCGATCTTCATCGACGACACGGCGGCGCTCAACATCTTCGAGCTACGTGCCAAGTGCAGGCGCCTCAAGAGCAAACACAACGTGGGACTGATCCTCATCGACTACCTGCAGCTGATGACGGGCTCCGGCGACAACAGAAATTCCAACCGCGAGCAGGAAATCAGCACCATCTCCCGTAACCTGAAGGGCCTGGCCAAGGAATTGCAGGTGCCCATCATCGCCCTGAGCCAGCTCAGCCGAGAAGTGGAGAAGCGCAAGGAGGGTAACAAGATACCGCAGCTAAGCGACCTCCGTGAGTCTGGCGCTATCGAGCAGGACGCAGACCTCGTGATGTTCCTGTACCGACCCGAATATTACGACATCACCAGCAACGAGTTTGGCGAGAGCAACAAGGGGGAGACACACGTGCGTATTGCAAAGCACCGCAACGGCTCCCTGGAGAACATCAAGCTGAAGGCGCTTCTCCATATACAGAAGTTTGTGGAGGCAGATGCATCCGACTTCCCGGGTCCTGGCATGTCCTCCGGCTATCCGGGCGATGCCCCCGGTGGCGACGGCCCCCGGCTGTTCATCCAGCGCGGCAGCCGGATGAACGACGCCGACCTCGGAGATGACGAACCCCTTTTCTGACCATGACTCCGATCCGACAGGCCGTTTCCTTCGGTCCCTATCTCCTGGCCTGCTGGCTAACCTGCATTGCGGGACAAGCTGCTCGCGCGCAGGCTCCCTGTTCCAGCACCCTTCCGCCGGTCGTCTTCGTACACGGGTTCCTGGGCTCCGGTGACAACTGGGCTGAGCATGCCCGGCGCCTGGAGGCCGCCGGTTGGTGCCCGGACAGGATCCAGGCTTTCGACTGGAACAGCATCGACAGGGGATCGCGGCCCGACTCGCTGCTGGACCTGTTCATCCGTCAGGTCCTCCGCCGCACGAGTGCCGGGAAGGTCGTACTGGTCGCACATTCTGCTGGCGGGGGC
>RGVM01000339.1 GCA_010027295.1 Chitinophagia bacterium | reverse complement strand
TACGACCACCGCATCATCGACGGCCGGGAGAGCGTGGGCTTCCTCGTCCGCGTCAAGGAACTCCTCGAGAACCCCGAGATGCTGCTCATGGGCCGCGACCCCGTCCGCAGCCTGCTGGAACTGCGCTGACTGGACCTCAGATACCCGAGCCATGGCGGAAGGCCCGATGCGATACCTCGAGTCCCGACTCCGCACCGCGGAAGTGCTGCTCGCGCACTACGAGGGCGACATTCCCTTCCCACAGCACATAAAGGCCTTCTTCCGCGACAACCGGCGCTTCGGCTCGCGCGACAGGCGCGAAGTGGCGAACCTCTGCTACGGCTTCTTCCGGCTCGGCCATGCCCTGTCGACACTCCCGCTGAGGCAGCGCATCGAGGCGGGTATGCTCATCGATACCGCCGACGGCTCCTTCGCCGCGCTCGCCGAACGCCACCCCGACTTCCGTCCGGAGGACATCCTCCCCGCGCAGGGACTGCTCAGCGAGGGACTGGATGGTCCTTCCTTCCTACGTTCCCACCTGCAACAGCCCGACCTCTTCATCCGCATCCGACCTGGCAGGATGGAGGAGGTGCTTCGGTCCGTCACATCTTCGGGTATTCCTTACCGTGAGGTGTCCGAAACGACCCTTGCCCTGCTCAACGGGAGCTCCCTCGATGCGCTGGGCCGGCCCGACGATGCGTACGTGGTGCAGGACCTGTCGTCGCAACGCACTGCCGAATGGATGCCGCCGCCCGAAGCGCTGCCTGCAAGACCCCTGGTGCGGGATGTCTGCGCCGGAAGCGGAGGGAAGTCGCTGCTGGCCTGGGACCGGTATCCGGGTGCCCGCATCGAGGCCTCCGATACGCGGCCCTCGATCATCTCCAACCTGGAAGCGAGGTTCCGTACGGCCGGCGTCAAGGGATACCGCACATCGGTGGAGGACATCACGGCAACGAATATGCGAAAAAAAGATGGTGGTCGCTTCGATCTCGTCATCGTCGATGCGCCCTGCACAGGGTCCGGCACCTGGTCGCGCACGCCCTGGGACCTGCTGCTGTTCGACCCTGCATCGGTGGGTCACTATGCAGCCCTGCAACGCCGGATTGCAGCCGCCTCTGCGCCGCTCGTGAGGCCCGGCGGCCACCTTCTCTACATCACCTGCTCCGCTTTCGCCGCAGAGAATGAGGCGGTGAGGGCATTCATCGCTGCGGAGTGCGGACTGGTGCATGTCCGGTCGGGTCTGCTACAGGGCCATGGGGAGCGGGCCGACACGATGTATGCGGCCCTCTTCACTTCATCAGGCGGATGACACCCTGTCGTTCGCCGTCTGCGTACCGCAACATCCAGGCGCCTTTCGGAAGCGCCTCCACACCCGGCATCTCGAGCATCAGGACCTCTCCCGCGGTTGCCGTTACCTGATGGCGAAGCACCGTCCTGCCCGTGGCGTCTACCATCTCGAAGACCGGTCTTCCACCCGTTGCGGAGGATTGATAATAAATATTAAGCCGCCGGTCGAAGGGGGAAGGGAACACCCTGATGTGATCATCCTTCAGGATGGCCCGCGCCTGACGCACCTGCCGCCTTCGGAGCAGGTCCTCGTAGGCCTTGCGCAGGTTGGGGATGCCGTATCCGATGCGGTCGTCGGGGTTGTTGAAGCGACTCGAGCTGCGGCGCAGCGCATCGATCACCTCCATGTTGCCGAACTCGGGGAAGGCCTGCCAGAGGCAGGCGGCAAGGCCTGCGATGTTGGGGTTCGCGTAGGAAGTGCCGTTGCCCTGTGCGGGCATGCCGTTGGCGGTGATGACGAAGGTCCTGACGCCTACCGACGCCACGTCGGGCTTCACTTGTCCATCGGCGGAGGGTCCGTATGACGAGAAGGCTCCGATGATGCCGTTGAGGTCGACCGCGCCGACAGCCAGCACGCTGTCGCCGTCGGCCGGCGCCCCGATGTACTTCCAGGCGCTCGTCCCCGAATTGCCGGCGCTGTTGGTGACGATCATCCCCTTTTTCGCCGCCATGTCTGCGGCCCGGGACACCATGGTCGTATTGCCGTCGAGCTGTGCATAGCGGTGGTCCAGGGAAGGGTCGTCGAAGTCGGTATAGCCGAGCGATGAGGAGATGAGGTCGGCCCCCAGACTGTCGGCCCGTTCGGCGCCGACGGCCCAGAAATGCTCCTCGACGGGGTATTCGGTGGCGGCGTCCTCGGTGCGGAATAGCCAGTAGGAGGCGGCCGGGGCCGTGCCCACCATGATGCCGGGGAGGTTGGCGGCCATCACGGACAGGCAGTTCGCTCCGTGTGCGTCGTCCTCGTTGACGGAGGTTTCGCCGGCGACGAAGTCCCAGGTGCCGAGGATGCGTCCGGATCTCCGCAGGCTGTCGAAGGCCCGGTTGCCGAGATACGACTGGAAGCCGGCGTCGAGCACGGCGATGGTCATGCCCTCCCCACGGAACCCCAGGTCGTGCAGGAAGTCGCCCTCGTGGAGGCGCACCTGGCCGACGCTGTTCCCGTAGTTGTAATAGGACCCGCCGGTGGCCGAAAGGCTGGCAGTTCCACTCTCTCTTAGTTCCTCGAGTGCGTCCCATGACATAGGCTCGAGGGAGGTGCTGTCCACCGGTCGGGCGACGGATGCCACTGCTTCCACGGCGCGCACGAAGGGAAGCGCCCGGATCCGCGCCAGCGCCGCCGCATCGGTCGTCTGGATGGCGGCCTGGTTCAGCCAGCGCGAGGCGTTCAGGACCCTGACGTTGCGGATGGAGGCGAGTGTGTCGAGGTATGCCCGGCAGACCGGCAGGTCGGAACTGTCGATGGCGATGTTGTAGCGTCTGCGACGATCCAGCGCCTTTGCCGTGAGAAAGGCCGAGGGTTGGGAAAGGGACAGGGTCGTGGCCTTCTTGTCGCGGAAAGAAACGATATGGCGGGTCAGCTGCGCCTCGGCGGCGAGGGAAACCGTCAGGGCCAGCAAGAGGAACAGCCGGTGCATGCGGAACGCCATGCGTTGAAGGTACGTCAACCCGGGGGATGCCATGAAAGGGGAAAGCAATCGATGGAGCCGACATCACGCGGAACAACGGAAGGGATTGCCAAGCGCCTTCTCTCTTTTTCTCTTCAACCCTTTGATCATGGCATGCAAAACATATCTCGACATATCAAGACCTTCTTCCCTTTGATGAGACCTTACGTGGGGAGATGCATCAGCCCTTCGCCTCTGGATCGAAATCTATCATCCACTGGATGCCATAGCGGTCGGCGAACATCCCGAAATAGGAGCCCCAGGGACTATCCGCCATGGGCATCTCCACGACACCTCCGGCGGAGAGTCCATGGAATAGCCTGTCGGCCTCTTCGCGGCTTCCCGTCTGCAGCGAAAGGGTATATCGGTTTCCTGTCACCAGGGCCTCCCCGGCAAATTGTTCTCCGACGTCGCTGCCCATGAGCATACCTGACGCCCCGATGGGGAGGGATATGTGCAGGATCTTCCGGGCTTCGGTATCCGACAAAGGCCTGTCGGGATTTTCGGGCAGGTCGCTCATGCGCATGAACCTCGCAAACTCCCCGCCGAAGACGGAACGGTAGAATCCGAAGGCCTCTTCGGTATGGCCGGGGAAAAGGACATGGGCCGGCTCGAGTACGATGCCGCGACCGGCGTCTACCGCCCCGTTCGCCACGACTAAGGCGCCCTTCCTCTCCAACACGCCTGTGCAGGGCGGCTCGCCAC
>RGVM01000338.1 GCA_010027295.1 Chitinophagia bacterium | reverse complement strand
CTCAGGCGTCGATGCTCTCCAACCCCAACATGGTCCAGAATCCCGGGTACTGATCCCGCCACCCAACACATAAAAACTTAGGAACATGAGAACCTACCAACCGATTAGGAACCTGCTCCTGCCGATGCTCGTCATCGCCATGGTGGCCGGTTGCCAGAAGCCCGACGCGGTCACGATTCCGCCCGTGCAGTCGCACTTCACCTTCAAGGATGGCGGTACCTACGAGGTACTGACGGCCAACTCCCGCTTCGCCGTACCGGTGGGCATCACGACCACTCAGACTACGCCCACCGTCGTGGAGTTCACCATCACCTCCCCCACGGGCGCCGTCGCCGGCACCCACTACACGGTGGCGGGCAATTCGATCACCATCCCGGCCGGACAGGCGATCGGATCCATCAACATCCTCGGCAGTCTCGCCGCCTATAGCTCCGGCAGAAGGGACACCCTGGTCATCACCCTGGCCACCAAGGCCGGCGGCGTCAGCCCCATCATCACCAACACCACCTACCGACTCGCCCTGCGCGGACCCTGCTTCGAAGGTGATGTCACCCTCTCCGCTTTCCTCGGCAGCTACAAGAACACCAATGAGGACTTCGGAGGACCCTACGGCCCTTACACCACCACCATCAGCGCTGTCCGTCAACTGACGCCCACCACTGGCGAGATCACGGTGACGAACATCTTCGACTACGGCTGGAATCCGATCAAGTTCGTACTCGACTGGACCAACCCCGCCGCACGCACGGCCATCCCGCCCCAGCAATCCGGTATCGGCAATGCCGGCACGATCAGCTCTACCTACGCCGGCCGCGATATCAGCGTCCGTCCGCTGGCGGGCCAGCCGGGTACTTTCTCCATCTGCAAACAGACACTGAACCTGACGATGCAGCTGGGTGTCACGGGCCTCGGCTTCTTCGGAACACCCTACTATGTGAACATGGCCCGCTAAGCCCCGACATTCTCATCATTCAAAAAAAGCCGCATCCAAATGGATGCGGCTTTTTTTGAAAGTACCTATCAGGATAAGATTGGTTACGAAGGGTACGTTCAAACGGAACCTCGTGGCATCCCCCACCAATTCCGCGTGGCATAACCCATCGGTTCCGCGTGGCATCCCCCACCAATTCGGCGTGGCATCCGTCATCGATTCCGCGTGGCATTCCCCATCGGTTACGCGTGGCACCGTCTCGGGTGCCACGCCTGCGAGCTTGGAGCATGCCTTTGCAACAACATCTTCAGACCTTTCTCCGTGAGAACCCGCGAGCCGTGGCACTCCGCCTGCGGCGGATGCCACGGAGATACCTTTTAGCCCCGTCAGCTCGCCTTCACAACACCATGGCTTTCGCGTGGTGCAACCCACCGGTTGCTCTTGGCTCTTTCAATCGGACCCACTATGCATAACCCATCGGTTCAGCGTGGCATCCCCCCATCGGTTCTGTGTGGCATCCCCCATCGATTCCGCGTGGCATCCCCCCATCGGTTACGCGTGGCACCGTGTCGGGTGCCACGCCTGCGAGCTTGAAGCATGCATTTGCCACAACATCTTCAGACCTTTCTCCGTGAGAACCCGCGAGCGGTGGCACTCCGCCTGCGGCGGATGCCAAGGAGATACCTTTTAGCCCCGTCAGCTCGCCTTCACAACTCCATGGCTTTCGCGTGGTGTAACCCACCGGTTGCTCTTGGCTCTTTCAAGCGGACCCTCTTTGCATAACCCATCGGTTCCGCGTGGCATCCCCCATCGATTCCTCCTGGCTCGTTCAACCACACGCGAGTGGCCATCATCGCTTAATGTGGCACAGCGAAAGGTTATTCCGTGGTACAGCCCGGTGCGGTCGAGTCTTATTTGAGATTTTTCTCCAGGGCCGCCTCAAGCTCGGGGCCGCGTAAATTGCTGGCGACGACCTTGCCCGTCGGATCCAGCAGCACATTGAATGGTATGCCCTCGATATGGTAGAGCGGCACCACCTGGCTGTCCCAGAACTTCAGGTCGCTCACATGCGACCAGTCGAGACGGTCGTCGCGGATCGCCTGCACCCAGGCGCCCTTCTCCCTGTCCAGGGAGACGCCGAGCACGGTGAAGTTGCGGTCCTTGTACCGGGCGTGGGCGGCCACGACGTTCGGGTTCTCGGCTCGGCAGGGCCCGCACCAGCTGGCCCAGAAATCGACCAGGACGTATTTCCCTCGTAAAGACGACAGGCTTAATGGCTTCCCATCCGGATCGGGCAGGGTGAAGTCCGGCGCCGTCTTACCGGTCAGGTCGCGGTCCAGCTCCTCCTGCAACGCAGAGAAAAATCTTGCCGTCACCCCCGTCACGCGCGTGTTGTCGGCGAATCGCTTGGCGAGGTTGAGCATCACCGGCTTCATCTTCTCGACGGAGAGCTGCCCCTTGCCGAGGCCCAGGGCGTAGAGGGCGACGGTGGGGTTCTTGGCAGTGTCAGCATATCCGGTGAGATAGTCCTCGATGACGGCGACGGTCCGTTGGAAGCCTTCCTCATTGACCTTCATCAGGCTGTCGACGCCCTCGAGCTGTTGCAGGGAGTCGATGGTGTAACGATAGGGCGCGATGTCGAGGAGCCGGCTGTTGAAGCCCTTCAGCAGCGCCTGTGCGCTGTTGCTGGCGGCCGAGTTGGTGGCATAGCCGCTGAGGTCCTTCCAGTCGAGGGAGACGGCGATGTCGTTCCGGTCCGCGACCAGGATGACGAAGTCGCGCGTCTTGTCGAACCGGATGCGGTAGAGGTCATCCTTCCCGCCCGCCAGTCCCTGCAGTTCGAAGTCGAGCTCGCCAGGCGTGATCAGGAAGGTGTCGGTGACCTTTGGGGCCGTGGCGTCGAGTTCGATGACGTCGAGGTAGGCGTACTGGTGTTCGGGGTTCCCCTTCAGATGCGCCTTGACGCTCACGTTCCCGCCATCCTTGTCGCCGCAGGCGGCGATCGCGAGCAGGAGCATGACCCAGGGATGCGCGGTTATCCGGTATATCATGTGTTGTCGTTTAGCATGCGGTTGAGCCATTCCTGGGCCAGTATCGGGTCTGCCTTGCCACGCGACCTTTTCCTGAGCTCGCCCATGAAGAGGCCGATGAGTCCCTTTTTCCCCTTGCGGTATTCCGCCACCTTCTCTGGCATGGAGGCGAGGGTCTCCGCCGCCCATCGCCTGACCTCGTCGTCGCCGGCGTCCTGCAGCAGGTCGCGGGACAATGCCAGGGCGAGGGGACCCTCCCCAGATCCCTCCAATAGCAGGGGCAGCAGCTTCTGCGAGGCGGCCGAGAAGCCGATCCTGCCGTCCTCCACCATTCCTATCAACTCCGCCCAATGGCCCTTGGGAATGGCAATCGTGTTCCAGTCGATCCCCTTTTCGTTCATCAGGGGACGCAGGGGTCCCAGCAGCCAGTTGGCGAGGGGCTTGGCGCGGTCGGGAGCCGGCAGCATCTGCAGGAAATAATCGGCCAGGTCGCGGTCTTCGCAGAGCTGGCCGGCATCATAGGCACCCAGTCCGTAGTCGGTCATGAACCGGGCGGCCATGGCATCGGGGAGTTCGGGGATTTCCCCGGCGATGCGTTCCAGCTCCTCTTCGGAGAGGGTGAAAGGAGGTAGGTCGGGTTCAGGGAAGTACCGGTAGTCGTCGGCGTCTTCCTTGGTACGGATGGAGAATGTGATGTCCCTGTCGGCGTCGAAGCCGCGGGTCTCCTGGCGCACGGTGCCGCCCGTCTCGAGG
>RGVM01000337.1 GCA_010027295.1 Chitinophagia bacterium | reverse complement strand
ACTTCGAGACTGTCGCCGTCGATGCGCCATCCGCTGGAGGCCTTGCCGTAGTTCGTTTCCAGCGATGCGTCGGCATGCGTCAGTCCGCCGCCGACATGGGGTTTGACGAGCAGGCGCTTGTAGCCGGGCGCCGAATCGTCGGTGTCGAGTCCTGCCACCTGGCGGTACATCCAGTCACCGATGGCGCCGTAGGCGTAGTGGTTGAAGGAGTTCATGGAGGGCACTTCGAAGCTCCCGTCGGGACGTATGCCGTTCCAGCGTTCCCAGATGGTGGTGGCGCCCATCTTGACGGGATAGAGCCAGGAGGGGTAGGTCTCCTGCATGAGGAGTTTGAAGGCGACGTCGGCATGTCCGAAGCGGGAGAGTACGTGGCAGATGTAGGGGGTGCCCAGGAAGCCGGTGGTGATATGGTTGCCGTAGGACTGGATGTTCTCGGCGAGTCTGTCGGCCGCCTGCTGACGGAGGGATTCGGGCAGCAGGTCGAAGTGGAGGGCCAGGGTGTAGACCGTCTGCGTGTTGGAGGAGACGCGTCCGTTGGGGGAGACGTATTCGCGGTTGAAGGCGTCGACGACGCGCTTGCGGAGGGCTTCGTAGTAGGCGATGTCCTCTGTGCGGCCCAGGACGCGCGCCGTCTTGAGGAGGAGGGTGACGGAGTGGCCGTAGAAGGCCTGTGCGAGCAGGTATTTGTCCGATACGGCGGCGCGTCCGGAGTTGTCATCGCACATGGTGTAGAACAGCCAGTCGCCGAAGTGGAAGCCTGTGTTCCAGAGGTCGTTGCGAGCCTGTTTCTCCATATAGCCCACCCATGCCTTCATGCTGGCGTACTGTTGTTCGAGGATGCGTCGGTCGCCGTAGGCGATGTACATCGTCCAGGGGATGATGGTCGCGGCGTCGGCCCATCCGCAGGCGGCGGAGGACCTGTCGCCCAGGACGTTGGGGATCACATGCGGCACGGCGCCGTCGGGGAGCTGGTCGGCCTCCAGGTCGCGCAGCCATTTGCTGAAGAAGGCGTTGACCTGGAAGTTGAAGGTGGCGGTGCGGGCGAATGCCTGAGCGTCGCCCGTCCAGCCGAGGCGTTCGTCACGCTGCGGGCAGTCGGTGGGCACGTCGAGGAAGTTGCCGCGCTGGCCCCACTGGATGTTGTGCTGCAGCTGGTTGATGAGCGGGTGTGATGACTGGAAGCTGCCGGTGGGGCGCATGTCGGAGTAGAGGGCGACCGCCTCGAAGTCCTCCGCGCGAAGTTCGCCCGGATAGCCGTCGACGCGGATATAGCGGAAGCCCTGGAAGGTGAAGTGCGGCTCGAAGGTCTCGGCGCCTCCGCCGGCGAGGACGAAGTGGTTCTGCTGCTTCGCTGCCCGGAGGTTGTCGGTGTAGAAGTTGCCCGCCTTGTCGAGCACTTCGGCATGGCTGATGCGGACGGTATCGTTTCGGTTACCCCTTACCGTGAGTCGGACCCATCCGACCAGGTTCTGGCCGAAGTCGATCACCTTCTCGCCTTTCGGTGTCCGGATGAGTTTGAGGGGCTTGAAGGTTTCGTGCTTCTTCACCGGCTCGTTCCAGGTGGACACGAGTGCGGGGAAGGGTCCCTTGAGCAGGCTGACGGGCTTCCAGGCGGAGGCGTCGAAGGCGGCGGTGCACCATCCCTTCGGCTCGAGGCGTGCGTCGACGGTCTCACCGTTATAGACTTCGGAGCTGCGGATGCTTCCTTGGGACGACGTCCAGCTGCCGTCTGACAGGACCTGGGCGGAGGTGCCGTCGGCGTATTCGATGTCGAGGCGTAGCAGCAGGCCCGCCTCCTTCCCGTAGAAGTTGTTCTGTCCCGAGAACCCGATGAAGCCACGGTACCAGCCGTTGCCGAGGATGGCGCCGACGGCGTTGTCGCCGGGTGCGAGCAGGGAGGTGACGTCATAGGTCTGGTACTGTACGCGGGTGCGGTAGGCCGTCCAGCCGGGCGTCAGGCAGGCATCGCCGATGCGTTTCCCGTTGAGCCATCCCTCGTACATGCCGAGGGCCGAGATGTAGGCGGTGGCGCTGCGCAGCTTCTTGTCCACGCGGAAGGTTTTGCGCAGGTAGGGGCTGGGCTGTCCGGTCTTCTCTTCGGGATATCCCGCTCCGATCCAGGCGGCGCCGAGGTTTGCGACGCCGGGCAGTCCCATCTGCCAGGTTGCGGGACTGCTCCAGGCGGAGGGCTGTCCGCTGCCGTCCCATACCCGCACCTGCCAGTGATAGCGTCGGCCGGCGGCAAGGGGTGCGCCGGCGTAGGGTACATGTACGGATGCGTCGGATGCCTGGCGGCCGCTGCTCCATACGAGGTTGCGGCCCTTGAGCAGGTCGGGCAGGGATGCGGCGACGCGCAGTTCCCAGGCTGTCTGGCGGGTGTTGCGGACATCCGACTGCAACTGCCAGGACAGGCGGGGCGCGGGCGTCTCGATGCCCATCGGGTCTGAAAGGTTCTCGCAACGGAGGGTGGCCACCCGCACTTGCGCGGTGAGCGAGGCGGCGGCCATCAGGAGGACGCCGAGAAAGGATATCCTTTTCATGTCTGTCGGGGTTCTGTAGTCAAGATAGGCAATTCCGTCCTGAGGCTGAAAACCTTTACTTTCGAAGAGGACTCCCAACCCCACTCATTCTATGGCCCATTCCAGCACTATCGTAGGCGTGATTCTCTCGGCAGCAACACTTGTCTGTCCTTCTGCCGCATCGTTCGCACAGGCACAGCCCTCCGGTACCCGGCACGCTTTGCTCGTGTCGGTGGGTCGCTATGCGGCCGGCACGGGATGGCCGGAGACCTCGGCCGCGCAGGACGCTTCTTTGATGATGCGCAGCCTGTCGGCCCGGGGCTTCGACACGCTCCGCAACGTACAGCGTCTGACCGACGCCCAGGCCACCCGTGCCGGCATCGAGGCGGCGATGGGGGAGCTGACGAAGCGTGTGAAGGCGGGTGACCTGGTGGTCGTGCAGGTCTCCGCGCACGGCGTGCAGCTTCGCGATGGCAACAGCGAGGAGACCGACGGACTCGACGAGGCCATCGCCCCCTACGACGCCCTTTCGCCGCTGGCGCCGGCATCCGCCGAGGAAAAGGGGAAGGGGTATCTGACCGATGACGACTTCGAGCGGCTCGTGCTTCCCCTCCGAAAAAAGCTCTCCCCGACGGGCGGGCTGCTCGTCCTCCTCGACATCGGCTATGCCGCGGCGACGCCCGGTGCGACGGCCCGCCACCGGGGCATGGGCATCGCCGTCGTGCCCGAGCTGCGACCGAAGGAGCCCGTGGCCTCCGACGCCGAGACCCATCTGTTCCGGGAGGCCTCCTCCTACAAGGGTCCGGAGTCGGGCTATTCCCCTTGCGCATTCATCTCCTCGTCGGACGCACAGACGGCCGCCACAGATGTCCGGCCTGCGTCCGACGGCGGTTTCGGCGCATTGACCTATGCGTTCGTCCGCGCCCTGTCGGAGACATACGTGTCCGAGTCGCTGCTCTCCGTCTTCGGTCGGATGCAGACGCAGGCGGCCATCCTTTCACCCGGCCGGCAGCTGGTGCTGGAGGTGGACATCCCGGAGCGCGCCCTCTTCGACGGGGCCCTCGCGGCCGGTCCGGAGATAGCGATCAGGCGGCCCGACAGGGACGGGGCCTGGGTGGTGTCGCCGGGCCTGGCAGCGGGATTGTCCGACAGTTCCCGGGTGGCATTCTTCCGGAAGGGTGTGCGCGACCCGCTGGCGGG
>RGVM01000336.1 GCA_010027295.1 Chitinophagia bacterium | reverse complement strand
CGACGAGGTCAGACAGACAGCGGTGGATGCCTCCGGCCTCGTCGCGCGCGGCGATGACGACGGAGACGCTCGTCGCGGGACGGTGTCCCGCGGGGATTCGGAAGGGCGTGATGTGACGCCAGGCGGCGCGGTACCGCAGGATGAGGAGGGCATAGGTCGCCCAAAGGCCGATGGCTATGGCCGGGAGGAGCATCGCTGCGAATGTCCGTCAATTTGCCGGAAGGGTAGGGAAGGCCTCGGCAAGACTCAGGACGTTCTTCCCGCGCAGCAACAGATGACCTGAGTCGAGGATGTCCATCCGTGCCTGCCCGTCCAGCCTGCGGACGAAGTCTTCGCCGATGCGGACGGGGCAGAGCCGGTCGTAGCGTCCGAATACCAGACGTACCGGTGTCTGGTGGCGTTGGATGATTTCCGTAAGACGGTCCCGCCGGGGCCGGAATTCGCGCAACGTCATCCATACCCGGTAGACCCTACTGCGGATCTCAGGATCCCCCAGGTAGGAAATGGTGAATCGGTAGAGGCTCTCGTTCACCAGGCGTACACGACGCAGTGTATCGAGTAGTACGTTGAACCATCGTGGGTCGTGCATCGTGTCACGCAGGATGCGTTTTCCCAGCAGGGTGCGTGTGAAGAAGTCGTTCCAGGGGTCGCGCCGCAGTCCGTCGGGGGCCACCAGCAGTAGATGGGAGATGCGTTCAGGCATCCGTTCGAAGAGGCTGAGGGCGGTCTTGCCGCCCATGCTATAGCCCAGAAGCCCGAAGCGTCCTGTTTGGAGTTCCGGGCATTGCATCAGGATCTCCACCAGGTCCTCAGGCCTGAGCCGGTCGTCTTCGTTCCATTCAGTCATTCCATGGAAGGGCATATCGGGTGCGAGGAGGCGGTGTCCGGGCAGGGCTTTTGCCAGGGCGGCGAAGCTCTCCGAGTCCTCTAGGAATCCGTGCAGGCAGAGGGTGACTGCAGGCCCATCTCCGTAGCTACGGAGGGCGAGCCGGGAGCCGCGCCAAGGGAGCATTCTCATCTTGCCTGTTTCATGCAATCCTTCGTTAATTTCCAAAGGGGACTGTTTGTTTCCTCAAAATTACTGTACTTTCGGATTGGTTGCATAACTAACGATATGCCAAACAACCAATTTCGGCGGGGCGAGTTGTACAGTTTCATCACGGGGTTGGCATCCACGGCCCTGGCGAGGCGTTTGCAGAAGAACTTCAAGCAGAGTGGTGTGGACATCACGATCGAGCAGTGGAGTGTGCTGTACCACCTGTGGAAGCACGACGGCATGAGCCAGCAGGAGTTGTGCGCCGCATCTTTCCGAGACAAGCCGAGCATCACGCGTCTGCTGGACAACCTGGAGCGGCAGGAACTGGTGCAGCGGGTGCCTTCGAAGGAGGACAGGCGGATCAAGCGAATTCACCTGACGGAGGCTGCGGCCGAGCTGCAGGGCATCACGATGGAGCTGGCGAGCCGCACGCTGAACGAGGCGCTGGAGGGCGTTCCCGCGAAGGACATCGAGCTCTGCAAGTCGGTCCTCCAGCGGGTGTACGACAACCTGAAATGATCCATCGAAGTCAAACAAAAACAACATACCATGACAGCAGCAACGAAGACCGGGAGTGCCCTCCGTGGCGCCGAGTGGATGATTCGGGAAAGCCGGGCGGAGGACACGTTCATCTCCGAGGATTTCAGCGAGGAGCAGCGCATGGTGATGCAGCTCTGCCACGACTTCCTTAAGGCGGAGGTGCATCCCGTGATCGACCGCATCGAGTCACTGGAGCCGGGGCTGATGCCGTCCCTCATGGAGAAGGCCGGCCAGCAGGGCTTGCTGGGGGCCTCGATTCCCGAGGAATACCAGGGCCTGGGCAAGGATTTCATCACCTCGACCATCGTCAATGAGGGCATGGGAGGGGGATATTCGTTCTCAGTGGCGGTGTCGGCCCACACGGGTATCGGCACCCTGCCGATCCTTTACTTCGGCACGGCGGAGCAGAAGGCGAAATACATCCCGAAGCTGGCCACCGGCGAGTGGAAGGGTGCATACGGGCTGACGGAGCCGAACAGCGGCAGTGACGCGCTGAGCGCCAAGACGACGGCCCGTCTCAGCGAAGACAGCAGCCACTACATCCTCAACGGCCAGAAATGCTGGATCACCAACGGCGGATTCGCCGACGTGTACACCGTCTTCGCCAAGATCGACGGCACCCAGTTCACCGCCTTCATCCTGGATCGCGGGATGGAGGGCTTCACGCAGGGACCCGAGGAGGACAAGATGGGCATAAAGGGCTCTTCGACTGTGCAGCTCTACTTCCAGGACTGCAAGGTGCCCGTGGGCAACGTCTTGGGGGAGATCGGCAAAGGGCATGTCATCGCCTTCAACATTCTCAACATCGGCCGCCTGAAGCTCTGCGCCGCCACGCTCGGCGGAGGCAAGGCCACTTTCGACGTCACCGTGCAGTATGCCAACGCACGCGAGCAGTTCAAGCAGCGCATCTCCGCCTTCGGGGCCATCCAGCACAAGCTGGGCGAGATGGCCATCCGTACCTGGGTGAGCGAGGCGGCCCTGTACCGTACCGCGAAATGGGTGGAGGACAGGGAACAGGAGCTTTTGGCCTCGGGCAAGCCCTTCCATGAGGCCCTGCTGGGCGCCGCGGAGGAGTACGCCGTCGAGTGCGCCATCCTGAAGGTCTACGGCAGCGAGCTGCTCGACTACCTCGTCGACGAGGGCGTACAGATCCACGGAGGCAACGGCTTCAGCGCCGAGTACCCCATTTCCCGCGCCTACCGCGACAGCCGCATCAACCGCATCTACGAGGGCACCAACGAGATCAACCGTCTGCTGACCGTCGACATGATCCTGAAGCGTGCGATGAAGGGCCGGCTCGACCTGATGGGGCCTGCCATGGAGGTACAGAAGGAGCTGATGGCCATCCCCGACTTCGGAGCGGGAGACGATGCCCCCTTCGCAGCGGAAAGGAAGTTAGTCGCCAACCTCAAGAAGGCGTTGCTTATGGTGGCAGGAGGGGCCGTGCAGAAGCTGATGATGAAACTCGAGCATGAGCAGGAGGTCCTGATGAATCTCGCCGACATGGGCATCGAGATCTTCCATGCCGAGAGCGCGCTGCTTCGGGCCATGCGGCTCAGCCAGGAAAGGGGAGAGGCGGCTGTGGCGCTGCAGATAGACATCGCCCGCACCTACCTCTATGATGCCGCCGACAGGATCAACAAGTCGGGCAAGGACGCTATCAACGCCTTCGCCTCCGGCGACGAGCAGCGTATGATGCTGCTCGGACTGAAGCGCTTCACCAAGGCGGAGCCCTTCAACACCAAGGACGCCCGCAGGCGCATCGCCGCGAGGGTGATTGCCGACGAACGCTATGCGCTGTGAAAAACGGTACGGGGCCGGAGACGACGGGTTCGTCCGGCCCCGTAATGCATAGCGTGTAGGAATGGAGGATGTCTCATCGAAGGTCGCCGACATCAATCCGGATCGATACGGAGGGCCTCATAGGGACCGTCGTCCTCCTCCATGTTATCCGGGTCGTAGCCCGAGTCACGGAAGAGGCCGATGGTGAGGCTGAGAGCAAGTAACAGCGTCAGCACTTCGAAGATGCGGGCGAAGACATCGACCTCCAGGCCCGTTGTAAACGTGAAGGCGTAGAGGCCCAGGAGACCGACCCTGGCGACAAGCAGGGATATGACCATCACAAGCCTTCCCCCGACGGCGCG
>RGVM01000335.1 GCA_010027295.1 Chitinophagia bacterium | reverse complement strand
CAGTCCGTCCAAGGCGTCGGCATCGCGCCCCAGTCGCGCGGCCGCCAGCCCGTAGTGGTAGTTGGCGGCAGCATCGTGCGCATCGAGTGAGAGGGCACGCTTGGCCAGCTCAAAGGCCATATCCGCATCGCCGTTGCGGAGGGAGAGTTCCGACATGGCCAGCAGGGCCGGCATGCCCAACGGGTCCTTCTCGAGCGATGCGCGCAGGCTGGCCTCGGCCTCCCGGAACATGCGCTGCTCCATCTGCTCCCGACCCAGCAGCGCCAGACCGGCGGCCGAGGACCAGTCGAAGCCGGAAGGCGCCACCAGGGGCCGCGAGAGCCGCTCCTCGCCCTCGGACGACCAACTCAGACCGCGACCGGGGATGGATATCGAGAGCTTCGCAGGACGGCCCTCGACACGGAAGGAATCGGACAGCGTCTGCAGCGGGCGCGCCTCGATGGCACGCACCACCGTCCGGCCGTCGATCGTCACGCGCAGGCTGTCGGTGAAGGAGGCCGCCGGCGAACAGTACCATCTCGCCCAGCCGTCCTCCACGCGCAGGTTCAGCGCGGCCCACTCGTTGGCGACGACCATGCCGCGCGTGCGGTTCACCGGGTACCAGTACTCCGTCCAGCGGTCGGTGGCATGCGCCGGGAAGCCGAGATGCTTGAAGGGCGTGTAAGTGCTGCCGACGGCGTTCTGGTTGAAGAGGCGGCCCGACTGGATCTCGGAATACTGGCCGTCGGTGTCGGTCAGCATACGCTCCCAGATCATGCCCTGCCGCGAGAGTCCCCATATCCATATCTTCTTGCCGGCCTTGTCGCCATAGGGCGCGTAGCGCACCATGCCGTTGCGGTCGGCATGCCAGTAGGCACCGAAGAAGTCGGTATGGCTGCCGATGACGTGGTAGCTCTTGTAGGTGCCGAAGTCGTTCTGCTCGTAGAAGTTGACACGCTTCCCGTTGGTGGTGTTGACGGGCCAGTCTCCGCGCTCGCCCTCGTGGCCGATGTAGGCAGTGCCGGGGAAGACGTACTCCAGCTCACCCTTCGTGCGGATGCCGACGTTCATCCAGTGGTAGTAGGGCTGCTCGAGGCCGGTTGGGTTGCTCCATGTGGAGCCCGTCGAGAACCAGGCCCTGTCCTTCGGCAGCCGCACCTCTATCTGCCAGCGGGTGCGGGTGAGAAGGTCGAGCACGCCTATGAAGCAGCTGGCGCTGCCGTCTTCGTTTGTTCGTGTCCGGTAGTCGACGGGTGTGGCGCAGTTGGGCGTGTGGCCTATGATACCGTAGTTGGCTTCGATGCCGCCGCTGGTCCAGGGACCGCGCATGGCGATGTCGCGGAACTTGACGACGGAGTTGAAGTAGAGGAATGGCTGGCCGGTGGTCTTGTCGATGGCCGTCCAGATTTTGCCCCCCACCTCGGGGAGGATCATCACGCGGATATAGTCGTTCTCGAGCTCCACGACCTTCCAGGTGCGTTTCTCCGGTCTGTCGGTGAAGCCGTCGTAGCGGAAGTACGGGTAGATGGCCGTCTGTGAGGGGATGGGGTCGGGGTCGGAGAAGGGATAGGTGGTGAACTCCCTCGCATACTCGCGCACGGTTGCGGGCGACTGGGCGGATGCCTGGGTACATGCCATGAAGGTCAGGCAGAGGGCGCCGAACAGGGTTCTTCCGGTCATGGGAGACGATTGGGGTGATGCAGCTGCGTACAAGTCATGCACGGCATGACAAGATACTTCGTTTCCCTCAACCGGATGGAGGGCCCAAATGGGGACCCTCGACCAGGGACGACTACAGCAAAGTAGCTTCGAGCCTCCTGATGATATCACTTGGCACCGCAAGAGCGTGCTTCACGTCACCCTCCATCCGTTGCCCGTGGCATCGCAAGAGCGTTCCGCGTGGTATCCGCCGTAGGCGGAGTGCCACGCCTGCGAGCATGAAACCTGCCTTTAAGGCAAAGCCTTCGACCTTTGTACGCAAGAACCTGCGAGCCGTGGCACCCGAGTCTATAGATCCCGACCGAAGCGTCGGGAACAGTGCCACGGAGATACCTGTTAGCCCCGCTCGCCGCCCTTGAAAACACCATGGCCTTCACGAACTGTAAGCCCTCCCTCCCGCGTAGCATCGCAAGAGCGTTCCGCGTGGCACCGTCCCGGGTGCCACGCCTGCGAGCTCGATGGCTGCCTTTCCGAAAACCCATCAGATCTTTCTCAGTCAGAACCCGCGAGCCGTGGCTCTTCGCCTTTTAGCTACCCTCCGACGGGCCTACCGATATTGGAACAGATGCGGGAGCGCGAACACCACCACGACCGTCCAGGCCACATACAACGGGAGGTACCTGCCGATGACGCGATCTACGTCATCCTGCCCGCCAGCGACGGAAAGCCACTGCCAGAGAGCCCGACAGACGCCCAGCAGGTGAACCATGATCAGCACGTTGCCGCCGAGGACGGCGATGCGGTTGGGCGTCCAGCCGAATTCGAAGAGGCGGTAGGCGATGGCCGAGAGTGCGATGGCGTTGTTGATGGCCGCCAATGCAGACAGGACGAACAACATCACCAGGTTGAACCGGCCCGACACAGCCCTGGACGCCTCACCCACCGAGAACAGCACGATGGCCATCACCCCTATCAGCAGGATGTTGAAGATCAGCAGGAATTCGCGGTCGCGGTACGGATCCTTCCCTTGCACGCCCATGGCGATGAGGAAGGCCAGCAGCATGAGTCCCACCAGCGGCGTGAAGATGCGTGCGACGATGGGCGAGACGCGACCCACCAACTGGGGGTTGCTGCGTACCAGCAGCGTCGCCAGGATGGGGATGCCGGGCGCACCGTACACGATCACCCACTTCCCGTAGAAGGTGTTGATGTCCACGCCGATCAGGGAGAACAGCCCGATGGTGATAGCCGAGAAGATGCCTGCGGCGATGGCTAGCACGGCCGACATCACGATGAGGTCGCCGTTGAAGCGCAGGTAGGCCACCCTTGGTTCCACAGCACCGAAAGGCCGGCCGGCATATGCGAACCCCAACAGTCCCCAAAGCAGCAGCGGCAGGTGGATGCAGGCCAGCGTGAGGGTGTCGCTACCGAGATCCCGCGGCAGCAGGTTGATGTGTACCGCGGCCAGGGCGACTGGCACAAAGATCCATAGCCGCTCCTTCCATCCCAGGCCCTGCTTCCAGACGAAATAGGCCATCAACAATGGCAAGACCGAAAAGGAGAGGTTGCGGGGATAAAAGTCCTCCTCTTTCATTTGGAAAACCTCAGGCAGTTTCAGGATGGTACCTGCGATGGCCACGGCGATGGCCACGAAAGCCCAGTCGGACCGACGCAGCGAGAAGGCCGGCTCGGGGTCGGGCTTCAGCCGTTCCTGCCAGGCCTCTGCCAGCAGCTCACCCTGCAATGCGGGATATGCCTGATCGAAGGCCTTGCGGAAGGAACGCCTGTCGCGCCGGTACATCTCCTCAAGCAGACCGGGATTGCCGATGGCGGCGATGATGGCTTGCTTGTCGACTTCGATTGTGCTTGAAGATTGTGCTTGTCTTTCCATGTGTTGTCGAATAGGTCTTTTAAATCGAATGTGTCTCATTTCCGGGGCCTGCGGGCACGGTACCGCGGATCATCCGCTCCAGTCCGTCCAGATGCCTCGCAAAGGCAAGCCTTCCCGCTTCGGTCGCAACATAAGAAGTGTTCGGCCTGCGGCCGATGAAACGCTTGCGCATCTCTATATAGCCCAGCTTCT
>RGVM01000334.1 GCA_010027295.1 Chitinophagia bacterium | reverse complement strand
TTCGCGATATCCACGATGGCCCGTTGGCGGCAGCGGTGAAGCGCCGGTCCGTCCCCGTGACTCCACAGGACCTCAAGGCCATTCCCGAGAAGGTTCTTCGAGGAGCAGGTACGTCAGAACGTCATCCCGCTGATGATCGAGAGCATCCCAAGACTGCCCTATCTGCGCGAGAAGTCCATCTATCTCGCCGTGGTGATGACGCGACGTGATGGGTCGGTCCCCCGGCGCTACGCGTTGATAGAGGTACCGACGCGGGTACTGCCGCGCTTCGTTGAGATCCCTCCGAAGCGGCAGGGTGAGCGGCACATCATTCTCCTGGAGGACGTGATTCGCCACAGCCTTCCGCGCATCTTCTCCTTCTTCGGGCATGACGTCTTTTCGGCGCACGTCGTCAAAGTGACCAAGGACGCGGAGTTCGACCTGGACGTAGACGAGACGAGGAGCTATATCGACCGCATCGAGAAGGGGGTGAAGGAGAGGCGGAAGGGTCGGGCCGTACGTTTCGTCTACGACAAGGAGCTCGATCCCGGACTGCTGACCTATCTCGTACACCGGCTGGGGCTGGGCCCCAAGGACCCGCTCATTCCCGGCGGCCGTATCCACAACTTCAGGCATTTCATGGACTTCCCGGATGACGTATTCCGCCTTTCTACCGCCCGTGCCCAGCCGATGGTGCATCCCGAATTCAGGGGAAGGGGGCGGGTGACGGATGTGGTGTTGCAGAAGGACGTGATGTTGCACCTCCCCTACCACTCTTTCGACCCCATCATCGACTTGTTGCGGGAGGCGGCAATGGACGAGGATGTGACGTCCATCCATCTCACGGCCTACCGGCTGGCCCCTCAGTCCCGTATCGTCAACGCACTTGTCAACGCCGTACGCAACGGCAAGCATGTAACTGTGGTGCTCGAACTGCGGGCGAGGTTCGACGAGGAGAACAACCTGGAATGGAAGAAGGTGCTGGAGATGGAGGGTGTGCGGGTGCTGGTCGGGGTGCCCGGCATGAAGGTGCACGCCAAGGCATGCCTGATCCGCAAGAAAGTCAAGGGTCACCGGATCTCTTATGGGTTCGTGGGCACTGGCAACCTCCACGAGGGCACGGCGAAAGTGTATGTCGACCATTTTCTGCTGACCTCGCGCGAGTCGGTCATGGCGGACCTGGCGCGCGTCTTCCGCGCCCTGGAGAAGCCCGAGCAGCGGCTCGGCGAACTGGGGGAATGCCGGCACCTGCTCTGCAGTCCGCAGCGCATGCGGAAGGTACTGCTCGATTCGATTGAGCGTGAGTCGGCACGTGCGCTGCGTGGCGAACCAGCATCCATACTGCTCAAGCTGAACTCCTTGTCGGACGAGGACCTGATTGCCGCTCTTGACCGGGCGGCCGTGGCGGGCGTTCGGATACGCATGGTCGTTCGTGGCATCTGCTGCATGGTACCCGACGCGGAAGGACGACGCGAGCCCATCGAATGTATCAGCATCGTTGACACACTGCTGGAGCATGCCCGCGTAATGGTCTTCCACAACGGTGGCGAACCGCGGGTATGGATCTCCTCAGCCGACTGGATGGTGCGCAATATGGACCACCGGGTCGAGGTGGCAGCTCCCATCGAGGACCCTGCCATCGTGAAAGAGCTGATGGACATTCTCGGGATACAATTGTCGGACAATGTGAAGGCGCGACGAGTAGAGGGCGCACAGCGCAACATGTACGTGAAAGTCAAGAGGAGGAAAGTCAGGTCCCAGCACGATATCCGGCGCTACCTGGAAGCCGTCGCCGGCCGCAAGGAGGCATAGGCCGGCCGCCTTCGACTTCGATGAGGGAAGGCCCTGATGCTAGGGGAATGTGGCTGACCACTTCAAGATAAGGTGCGTTACCTTTGCCAGCGTACGACAATGCCCATGCGACTGGCGGCGATAGACATCGGATCCAATGCGGCGAGGCTGCTCATCAGCGAGGTCCGGCACAACAAGGTCGGTGAGCCCGAGTTTGCAAAGCTCAATCTCTTGCGCGTGCCCATCCGGCTGGGCTTCGACGTGTTCGACACGGGCGAGATCAGTCCGGAGCGGACGGACATGTTAGTTGAGAGTCTGCTGGCGTTCCGGCACCTGCTCAGGGCCTACGATGTCAGGCATGTCAAGGCTTGCGCCACGTCAGCCATGCGGGATGCGCGCAACGCACATGAAGTGCTGTCGAAGGTGCATGAGGCCACGGGATTCGACATCGAGGTCATCACCGGCGATGCGGAAGCCAGCCTCATCTATGAGAACCATGTCGCGGAGCACCTCAACCTCCAGGACGCCTATCTGTACATCGACGTCGGGGGCGGCAGTACGGAACTGACGCTGTTTGCCGAGGGTAGGATGGTCGGCAAGAAATCCTTCGATATAGGCACCATCCGGCTGCTCAAGGGCCGGCTTCAGGAGAGACGCTGGGATGACATGAAGGAGTACCTGAAAGAATCCACCCGGGGCTTCGGGCATGTCACGGCCATCGGCTCCGGCGGCAACATCAATAAGGTGTTCTCGCTCTCCAAGCGTAAGGAAGGAAGGCCGCTGACGCTGGAGATGCTGCGGGACTTCCACAAGGAGTTCGCCTCATGCACCTTGGAGCAGCGGATGGCGCTGTACAAGCTGCGCGAGGACAGGGCCGACGTCATTGTACCGGCCCTGCAGATATACATCAGCGCCATGCGCTGGGCCGGCTGCGAGGAGATCCACGTCCCCAAGATCGGTTTGGCCGACGGACTCGTGCAGCACCTCTACCACGAGATCCTGCGCGACTGACCGGAGGGCTGCCGATGCGCCCATGAACAACAACAACAATTTTAAAGATATGGACATACTGCAAGAACTGGGCATAGAGTCCTTCAATTCCGGCACTTCGACGGGCCAGCACTGGATCGGTTCCTCAGGCGCACAGATCCCATCCCATTCACCCGTTGACGGAGGGCTCATCGCCACTGTGTTCGCAACGGACGGAGAGGGGTACGAGGCTGTTATGGGGAAGGCTGCCGAGGCTTTCTCGGAATGGAGGGGATGGCCGGCCCCGAGGCGTGGCGAGGTCGTCAGACAGATCGGTGAACGGCTACGTGCCCGGAAGGATGCGCTCGGCAGGCTGGTCTCCTACGAGATGGGAAAGAGCCTGCAGGAGGGTCTGGGAGAGGTGCAGGAAATGATCGACATCTGTGACTTCGCCGTCGGCCTCTCGCGTCAGCTCTACGGGCTGACGATGCACTCGGAGCGTCCGGGCCACCGAATGTACGAGCAGTGGCATCCGCTGGGCGCAGTCGGTATCATCTCCGCCTTCAACTTTCCTGTGGCCGTGTGGAGCTGGAACGCAATGATCGCCTGGGTCTGTGGCGATGTGTGCGTATGGAAGCCCTCCGAGAAGACTCCCCTTTGCGGCGTCGCCTGCCAGCGCATCGTGGCGGAAGTCTTCATCGCCAACCGGGTGCCTGAGGGCGTGGGCTGTCTGGTGACGGGTGGGCGCGACCTTGGGGAGAAGATAGCGGCCGACGTCCGCATCCCCCTTGTCTCGGCCACCGGCTCGACCCGGATGGGTCGCTCCGTCGCGGCCGCCGTGGGTGCCCGGCTGGGGCGCAGCCTCCTGGAGCTCGGCGGCAATAACGCCGTCATTGTTTCTGAACGGGCCGACCTCGACCTGGCCCTTATCGGCACCGTCTTCGGCGCAGTCGGCACAGCCGGGCAGCGCTGTACCACGACTCGACGGCTCATCGTGCACGAGTCGGTCT
>RGVM01000333.1 GCA_010027295.1 Chitinophagia bacterium | reverse complement strand
CCTCAGGGACGCCCTGGTGGATGCCGACACCCTCCAGGCGGATACCGCCGCAGCATCTCTGCGCCGTACCGCTGACAGCCTGTCCCGCGACACCCTCTACTCCGCGGCGGAAACAGCCCGGTTGCTGGAAAATATCATGGCGGAGTCAGATGGACTCATGGGGGAGACGGGCATCGAGCAGCGCAGACGCTCCTTCGTCATGGTGGGGGAGGCGTTGCGGGACTTCCTTACGCAGTCCGGTTACGATGCCGCTCCGGTGTATGTTCAGACCTGTCCCATGGCATTCAAGGACTCCGAGCCAGCCTCCTGGCTCAGTGATTCCCGCGAGATCCTCAATCCCTTCCTGGGTCGGCGTCATCAGAAGTATGGGGCCGGCATGCTGCACTGTGGCGAGTTGACAGATTCGCTGGGGCTCACGCATTGACAGCATTCTAACGCCGAACATCGGGTGCTGGTTTTTGTTAGTGTGGCATCCCATGTCACGATACATCCTCGCCGCCGCCCTCGCTGCACTCCTCTCTGCCGGATTGGCATCCGCCCAGTCCCGTGTCACCCTCAACGGCTTCGTCCGGGACTCCCTGAGTCGTGAAACTCTGATCGGCGCCTCCATCGTACTCAAAGGAGAGGGTAGGGGCGTGAATACCAATGCTTACGGGTTCTTCTCCCTCTCCCTTGCCCCGGGTACGCATGTGCTGCTGGTGAGCTATGTCGGCTATTCGCCGCGCGAGATATCTGTCAGTATGGATGCCGACCTGCGTTCCGACTTCGCGCTCATGCCTGTGGGAAGCCTGTCGCAGGAGATCGTCGTATCCGCCCGCAAGCGCGATGCCAATGTGCGGAATGCCCAGATGGGGCGGATAGACCTGCCCATGAGCCGCGTGAAGTCACTGCCCGTGATCTTCGGCGAGGTGGATCCCCTGAAGACACTCCAGCTGCTGCCGGGCGTCACGACGGCGGGGGAGGGTAACAGCGGCATCTACGTGAGGGGAGGAGGACCCGACCAGAACCTGATCATGCTCGATGACGCCGTCGTGTACAATACAGGCCACCTCTTCGGCTTCTTCTCCGTGTTCAACGGGGACGCCATCAAGAACACCTCACTGATCAAGGGGGGCATGCCGGCACAGTATGGCGGCCGACTCTCATCCGTCCTCGACATCTCCATGAAGGATGGGAACATGCGGGAGTTCTCCATGGAGGGCGGTATCGGGAGCATCGCGTCTCGATTCTCGGCCCAGGGCCCCCTGGTCAAGGACAAGGCCTCCTTCATCGTCTCCGGCCGCCGCACCTACATCGACGTGCTCGCCAAGCCCTTCATCGGCAAGGAGAGCGCCTTCTACGGCTCCGGCTATTTCTTCTACGATATGAACGCCAAGGTCAACTGGAGGATATCCGAGAAAGACCGTTTCTACCTCAGCGGGTACTTCGGGCGCGACGTATTCGACTTCGTCAACGGACGCCGCTCCTTCGATATTGACATCCCCTGGGGCAACTCCACCCTGACGGCACGTTGGAACCATGTGTTCTCCCCCCGGCTCTTCGCCAATACGACGGCCGTGTACAACGACTACAACTTCAGCTTCGGGGCGAAGCAGAACGACTTCCAGCTGCGGCTGCAGAGCGGGATTCGCGACTACAACCTGAAGACGGACTTCGACTATTACCCACTCACCGGGCACCGCATCAAGTTCGGTGCGCAGTACACCTTACACCGGTTCACGCCCTCCGTCGTCTCCGGCCGGCAAGACACGACAGTTTTCACCCCCAACAATGCACAACTGAAATACGCCGTGGAGACGGCCCTGTACGTACAGGACGACTGGGACCTGGGGGAACGGCTGAAACTCAACGCAGGCGTTCGATGGAGCAGCTTCGCACAGGTGGGGCCCTATCAGAAATACACGACCGACGCGGCAGGCAACCGCACCGACAGCACCACCTACCGCAGCCGACAGCCAGTTCGCACCTATCAGGGACTGGAACCAAGGCTCACGGCCCGGTACACGCTCGGTGAATCCTCCTCACTCAAGGGGGCCGTCGCCCGCAATTTCCAATACATCCACCTGGTAAGTAATTCTGGTACCACCCTCCCAACCGACGTATGGGTGCCCAGCACCTACCGGGTGAGGCCCCAGATGAGCTGGCAATATTCTCTCGGCTATTACCGTAACCTGAAGGACAACATGTTCGAAGCCTCCATAGAGGCGTATTACAAGACCATGGCGGGACAGATAGAATACCGGGAGGGCTATACACCTTCCACCCGCGATACGGAGGAGGAGTTCGTCTTCGGAAGGGGTTGGAGCTACGGAGCCGAATTCTTCCTCGACAAGCGCCGCGGCTGGCTCACGGGATGGATAGGATACACGTTGGCCTGGACCTGGCGGAAGTTCCCGGACCTGAACGCCGGCATGCGCTATCCCGCGAAATACGACAGGAGGCACGACCTCTCCGTCGTGTCCGTCTATGAGCTCAACCGCAAATGGAAACTGTCGGGCACGTTCGTCTATGCCAAGGGTAACGCCATCACCCTGCCCGAGAGATTTTATGTGATGGAAGGCGTGCTGACGCAGGAATACAGCGCCATCAACCAGTACCGGATGAAACCCTACCACCGGCTCGACCTCTCGGCCACCCTCACGCCGGTACGGAGCAGGGAACGCAAATGGAAGGGGGAGTGGGTATTCAGCGTCTACAACGCGTACAGCCGTCTCAATCCGTATTTCCTGTTCTTCGACCAGACGGGCAGTCCATTCCAGGGTAACCTTCGTGTACAGGCCAAGCAGGTATCCCTCTTCCCCGTACTTCCTTCGGTCACCTGGAACTTCGGTTCTTGGTAATAATGCGTACCTAAGGTAAGGTAGTTGTCGAAGGTTTGGTACATTCATGTATGTCATTACAAAGCCTTCTCTACCATGCCTTTGGGCTCAAGGACCAGGACTACCTGAAAACGGAGTACGAATCCGGAAATGTCATCATCCATATTCAGACCAAAGCGGACCATCTATGCTGTGCCGGGTGCAAGAGCAAGGATGTCATCCGAAAGGGGGTTGTGGAGCGCCGTTTCCGGACCGTCAGCATCGGTTTGAAGCCGGTATTCCTGCATGCCAGAATACAGCGATTGGAGTGTCGGACCTGTGGTCAGACCCTCCAGGAGGAAATCAAGTACGCCGACGAAAAAAAAAGTACACCCGAACCCTAGAGAAATACGCTTTGAGTCTGCTGGACTCAATGACGATCTCTGATGTGGCAAGACACCTTCGCATGAGCTGGCATACGATCAAGGAGATGGACCGGGCGTACCTGGGAAAGAAATACGGGAAGATGCGCCTGTGCGACCTCCGGTATCTGGCCATCGATGAGATTGCCTACAAGAAGGGCCACCGGTACAAGACGATCGTCTACGACCTGGAAGGCAGGAAAGCCGTGTACGTCGGCGAGGGTAGGTCCACAGAGACGCTGACTCCGTTCCTGCAGCAGCTCAATGACAGCGGCGCTCGAATCAAGGCCATAGCCACGGATATGTGGCCGCCCTACTGGGGTTCAGTGCAGAAATATCTTCCCGATACGGAGGTGGTCTTCGACTTGTTCCATATCATCAAGCAACTGTCCAAAACCATAGATGACATACGCAGTTCCGTCTATCGTCAGGAGAAGGACAAAACCCAACGGAAGCTGATCAAAGGCAGCCGATGGCTTCTGCTGAAGAACCGGGAGAACCTGCGAACAGACCCCGGGTCAGCCGCCAAG
>RGVM01000332.1 GCA_010027295.1 Chitinophagia bacterium | reverse complement strand
GTACCAACGCCGTCACCCAGCGGGGCGCCATCACCGCCCTGACGGGGGATATGTCTCCAACCCATGCCATGAACGCCGAGTTCGCACGCCGCCGCGCGCGCATCCTCGAGCTGCTCAACGCCATACCCGGCGTGAGGGTCGCCGAGCCCGACGGGGCCTTCTACGTCTTCCCCGTAGTGAAGGAGTACTTCGGAAAGTCCGATGGTGTCAATGAGATCCGCGACGCGGACGACCTGTGCATGTACCTACTCAATACGGCCCATGTGTCTACGGTCACCGGTCGTGCCTTCGGCGAGCCGGACTGCATCCGGCTTTCCTTCGCGAACGGCATGTCTAAGATAGAGGCCGCCCTTGACCGCATCAGCAAGGCGATGGCCCGTCTCCGCTGAGGACGCAACGCACCCGCCCGACCATGCACGCCAGCAAGTCTAAGGTCCTGCCGATCTTCCTCTCCCTCTGCTGCAGCCTGCAGGCCCAATGGCGTGTTGGGGCCTCAGCCGCCGCCATGAATCCCGAAAAGGGCGCTTTCGTGGCGGGTCATACGCTCGACAGACGCTTCACAGGCGTCCACGACGACATACATGTAAAGGCGGTCGCGGTATCCGACGGCCGCAACTCTGTTGTCATCCTCAGCTTCGACTGCATAGGCCTGCTGCATCCGCAACTGATGGAGATCCGCCGGGCCGTCGCCGGTCTCGTCCACGAGCCCGAATTCGATACCGCCCGTATCGTCATGTCGAGCACGCACACCCACAGCGGGCCCGACGTCGTCGGCCTCTGGGGACCCGACAGGCTGCATTCCGGTGTCGACACGGCCTATCTCTCCCGCATGGTCTCCATCGCCGCCCGACAGGTAGCTCAGGCCTGGCGCGCGCGCGTCCCTGCCAGGGCCGACTTCGGAGAGGCCGAACACGGGGAGGGTTGGGTATACAATATCTCGAGGCCCGAGAGCCTCGACCGCAGCCTGGTTACGCTCCGCTTCCGCGACGCCCGCGGAAGGGCCATCGCCACCCTCACGAACTTCGCATGCCACCCCACCATCCTCGACGGGGCCACCGAAGAGGTCAGTTCCGACTATGTCGGGGGCTTCTACCGGAGGATGGACTCCGCTATCGGCGGCGTCAACATGTTCCTGCAGGGCTCCATTGGGGGATGGGTGCAACCGGAGCACGAGGCAAAGACCTTCGAGAGGGCTACGTTCCGCGGCGGCGGACTCGCCGACGCGGTGCTGCGGGCCCTGAAATCCTCGAGTTCCCTGCCCGGGCGTGACATCGCCTTCGAGAGCAGTCGGCTGCGGCTGCCCGTCGCCAACCCGGGCTTCCGGATGCTGGCTCAGGCAGGCGTCATACGCCGCGAGATCGGCGACAGCGTGGAGACCGAAGTGGCCCTCTTCCGCATCGGTAAGGCGTGCTTCGCCACGCATCCCGGCGAGACGGTACCCGGCATGAGCCTGCGCACCAGGGCGCTGCTGCCTGCCGGCGGCCCAAAGTTCGTCATGGGACTCGGGATGGACGCCCTCGGCTACATCCTCGACAGGGCTTTCTTCGAAGGCGACCCCCGCCCGCCGCACTCGGAATACCTATGCAGTATGTCCGTCGGCCCCGAGACCTCGGAACTCGTCATGAAGGCCATCGCCGGACTTGCCGGCCGGCTTCGCTAATCCTCGCCTTCGGTATCGGTATCCATCGAGACGGGATCATCCCCGTCGGCCTGACGCATCACAGCCATCGTGGCGATACCCGCCGACAGGTCGATGCCGAAATGAACGGCCATCACCCAGTATAGCGAGCCTCCCAGGATGAAGACCAGCGCCAGCAGCAGGGAGAGGAGCATGACCTTCCCCATCGCCTGCCATCCTTGATAGTGGTGAGCCATGCCGAACAGGAAGGCCGGCGCCGTCACGGCCAGCCAGGGCCATCCGCTGCGGCCGTTGGGTTCCGGAAGGAAATATGTCACCATGAACCCCCGGTAGATGATCTCCTCGAAGACGCCCGCGCTTGCGCACATGAGGACGTAGAGGGGTAGTTCCCTGACATGCCGGGGCAGGAAGGGCGTGCGGCCCAGCAACTCGGTCCGGTCCTCCCGATGCCTGTGCGCCCTCCGTATCCCGCGCCAGAGATCTGCTGCGTAGGCCGCCATCAGCACCAGGGTGAGGAGTATGGCTGTGTCCACATCCGGGGATGTCGTCGGCGGGCGGAATCCCATCTCCGCGAAGGGCCTGCCCTGGGCATGCCACGCGAGGAGGATGATGCCTGCGAAGAGCGCCAGCATAAGGCTGTTGGACAGGTAGAAACGCCTCCGCACCGGCTCACTGAAGACGATGCTGTCGAGGGCCCTCCGGCCCTGCAGACTCGACAGCAGCGGCAGGCCCCATCCGAAGAGCAGTACCAGCAGGTGGTCGGCGAGGGAGGGGAATCCGGCCATGAGGGGGGATGTAGCAGGATGGATCAGCTGGATGAGGCAGCCGCCCTTTGGAGCAGTTCCTCATGGAGGGCCAGCACCTGGGGCAGGAGTCGGCTGTCATCCTCGTTGAGGAGCACCCTGTCGCAACGCGACATCTTGTCATTCTCGTCCATCTGGCGGCGCATCCGGAGAAGAGCCTGCTCCCGGGTGCTGCCGTCGCGTCGCATCACGCGGCGGATGCGTGTCTCTTCGGAGGCGCGCACGCCCACGACCAGGTCCAGTTCGGCCTGGGAGCCGCTCTCGAAGATGAGGGCGGCCTCCTTCACGGCGTAGGGTGACTTCTGCCGCTGCATCCAGTTCCGGGCGTCCGCGAGTGTGGCCGGATGTACCAGGCTGTTGAGGACGCGGGTGCGTTCCGGGTCGGAGAAGACATGGGCCGCCAGCCAGGCGCGGTCGATGCGGCCCTCCCGGAAGGACTGTGCGCCGAAGGAGCGAATGATGGCGTTGCGCAGGGAGGCGTCCTCTTCCATGAGCCGCTTCGCCGCCGCGTCGGCATAATACACGGGGATGCCCAGCACTTCCAGGATGCCCGCGACGGTGGACTTGCCGGAGCCCATGCCGCCGGTGAGTCCGACTTTCAGCATCTGCACATGGGATGGTCGGGGCCGGGCGGCCATCGGTCGTCCGGCGGTCGTGTCACTTGGAAGGCGTGGCGGCGGCCTTGTTGACCTGCTCGCTCCACTCCATGCTGATCGCGCTGCGCTCCACCTTGATGTAGGAGCCGGGGCTCACCTCCATCATGAGGGTGGAGTTGTCGTCGTTCACCTTGTGCACGATGCCGTGGATGCCGGCGATGGTGACGATGCGGTCGCCCTTCTGGAGGCCGTCCTGGAAGGACTTGGCCTTCTTGGCCTTCTGGGCCTGCGGGCGTATCATGAAGAAGTAGAAGACCAGGACCATGCCGCCGAGCAGCACCAGCTGCATCGTGCCGGCGTTACCGGCCTGTAGAAGGATGAGGTTCGCGTTCATCGTATGGGTTGTGTGTTGTTTCCTGTCAGGGGGGCATCATTCCTTGCCCAGCACTTCGACGGTGAAGACCAGCCGGTGCATGCCCTCCGGCGTATTGCTGTACACGTTGAGGGTCTTGTGGTTGGGGCCGAGCCTGCCGCGGCTGTCGAAGGATGCGCGGACGATGCCCTCCGCGCCCGGGGCGATGGGCTGCACGGGCCTCTCGGCGACGGTGCAGCCGCAGGAGGGGGAGACGTTGCTGATCACGAGGGGGTGATCTCCGGTATTGCGGAACCGAAAGCCCCGGAAAATTCAAATGCCATGGTACTTCCCCCCGAT
>RGVM01000331.1 GCA_010027295.1 Chitinophagia bacterium | reverse complement strand
TGACCCCCGCGGGCCGTCGCCGAGTTAAATGCCTGTTGGACTCCGGATCTACGGACTGTTTGATGCATTCGTCCTTGGCCGCCACGCTGGGTAGTGCGTGGTTCCGCTCGCCAGGGTCTGGCCCGACGGCGATCTGTCAGGCGGATGGCTCCACTCGGCACACGATGGGGTCCGCCCTCGCCACCTTGCACCTGGGTGCCCTCGAGGAACCTACCCACTTTACTGTCTTCGACGTGGCCTGCGAGGCAGATCTTATCCTCGGGTACGGTTGGCTGCGTGTGCACGACCTGCAATTCTTGTACGCATCCAACGCCGTCAGCATCTGCGCCGAACGCGGCTGTGTCTCCGGCCGCCGGGTCCGCCTTGACGTGCTCGACCCCCGTTCGGCTTCCTCGATCCCGTCCGCCATCTCAGTGGCCGAGCTCGGACACATGCTCAGTACTGCCGCCCCTCCTGTTGGGGGGCCCGTTGCAGGCGAGGGCGTCGGGATCCTGGATGCTCTGGAGTCTGGCTGTTGTGTCACGCTCCCGGACGGCACTGATCTTGTGCTAGGGCATTTGGCATTCTCTGCTGCTGAGGAGCAGTTTGTCCTTCCCCCTGACCACGGGGATCCCCCTGAGTTTGTCGCCATGGCGAACGAATTCGCTGACGTTTTGGCCGGCCCTCCCCCCGGCTTGCCTCCGGACCGGGGGACCGACTTCGAGCTCCGGATTGACACCGGCACGCACCCTATGCCCCGTTCTCGTCCTATGAAACGGTGGTCTCAGGGCGAACTCGATGAATGCCGGCGCCAAGTGGCCACGCTCCTGGAGAATGGATGGATCGTCCCCTCACGTGCTAGCCATGCTGCGTCCATCGTATTTGCCCGTAAGGCCGATGGCACCTGGCGATTCTGCCAGGATTATCGCGGCCTCAATGCCATCACGCAACCGTCCGTGGAACCTCTGCCCCACGTGGATCAGCTCGTCGACGAGACTCGTGGTGCCAGATTCTTCTCCAAGCTCGACCTGGCTTCGAGCTACCACCAGTTCCGCATCCGCCCGGCGGACCAGTACAAGACGTCGTTCCGCGTCCCCGGTGGGCAATACGAGTTCCGTGTGGGCGCCTTCGGGCTTCACGGCATGTCTTCGCTGCTCATGCGCTATATGCACTCGATCTTCGGGCGCCCGGCCCTAGCCTTCGACGACCTGGGCCGACCGCTTCCAGCGGGCCAGGGGACCCCTGCACCCATGCTTGGTCAGTTCGTGCAGGTGTACATGGACGATATCCTCATTTTCTCGCGCACCCGCGAGGAGCACCGTCGCCATGTTCGGATGGTGCTCGAGACCCTACGCCACCACCAGCTCTACGCTAAGGCCAGCAAGTGCGAGTTCGGCCGGTCCTCTGTCGGCTTTCTTGGTCACATCATTTCGGCTCGTGGCGTGGCCGTGGACCCCCGCAAGATTGATGCCATCCGGGCCTGGGCCCGTCCTGTGTCCTGCACCGACGTGCGGCGCTTTGTCGGCCTCTCCAATTATTACCGCAAATTTGTCAAGGGCTTTGCGAACTTGGCTGCCCCACTTACCTCCCTGTGCAGCCCGAAGGCCAAGTTCCGATGGACGGCTGTCGAGCAGCGCAGCTTCGAGCAGCTCCAGGCCGCCCTGATGTCGGCGCCTGTGCTAAGGGTGTGGGACCCCGCTCGGCCCACGCGTTTGATTACTGACGCGTCGGAGCTGGCCGTTTCGGCGATCCTTGAGCAGCCGGACGATGCTGGCGCCTGGCATCCCGTCGCCTACGAGTCGCGTAAGCTGACCGCCCCTGAGCGGGCCTACCCGCCGCACCTGTTGGAGCTGCTTGCCGTCGTGCACGCTTTGAAGGTTCTCCGCCCATATCTTCTGGACCGTCCCTTTGAGCTCCACACGGACAATGCCAGCTTGCAGTGGTTCCAGCAGCAGCGCCACGTGACCCACCAGCAAGCTCGGTGGCTCAATACTTTGGCCGAGTTCCGCATGAAGGTGGTCCACATCCCTGGGCGTACTAACCCGGCGGATTTTCTTACTCGCAAGCGCTTCCCCACGGGGCTGGACCCGGCGCCTTCGACGGGTTACGCGGATCCCGAGAGCTCTCTCGAGCTCTTCTTGCTCGATGGTTCTCCTCCCTCCTCGCCGCCGCCCCCGGGTCAGGTGTTTGTCCATCGCGGGCACGCTGGGTCGGACGCCCCAAGCTTCCTTCACGAGTCGTTTACACAAGCCCTCGCTTCCGCTGTCGATAACGATTCTGTTCTGGGTCCCCTTGCGGCCGCAGCACGTCCGCTGGCCGGGGGCCTCGTCGACAGCCGCGGGCACCCGGTCCCTTTGACCACGACGCCAATGCAACCCTCGTATTTGTGGCGCGCCGGTCTCCTGTTTCGCCGCAGTGCCAGTGGTGATCGCTTGTGCATCCCCTCGGACCCCGAACTTCGGCGGCTGGTACTCACTGAATTGCACGCGACCCCTCTGGGTGGGCATTTTGGCCGTGAGAAGACCATGGCCTTGGCCCGCCGCATGGTCTGGTGGCCAAATATGGCGTCGGACGTCGAGTCTTTTATTCGCACGTGCCCGGTCTGCCAGCGGGTGAAGGCCGAGCACGGTCCTCCGGCCGGGCTGTTGTATCCCCTGCCGGTGCCCTCCCGCCGCGGGGGGACTGTGGGCTTAGACTTCCTGGACATGCCGACCGCGGCCTCTGGCCATGATTTCCTTCAGGTGCACATCGACTTTCTGACTGGTCGCGTCTGGCTCGTCCCTACCCACAAGACGGCAACGGCGACGACTGCAGCCTCGAACTTTGTGGGCTCCGTATTTCGGGACGTGGGCCTTCCCGATGTCTTGGTCTCGGATCGGGATACCCGCTTTACTTCGGAATTCTGGACGGCTTTGCATGCTGCCCTCGGCACTACTCTGGTCTTTGGGTCGCCACACCATCATAATACGAATGCCAAGACCGAACGCGTCAATGGCGTCATCGCCGACGTGCTCCGCTCCTTCGTCTCTGAGCGGCAGGACGATTGGCCTGCCCTCCTCCCACTCGTGGAGTTTGCCATCAATGATTCGGCATCGCCGCTGGGCACGGGGTACGCCGACCGCGGTCAACATCCGCGCCGACCTCTTTCGACACCCCTGGACCCGTCTGCATCCCCGCCGTCCAGCGGCTCTGCTGTCGCCCAACTCATGGACCACGTGACGGGCGAGGTACGGGCGCTCCTCCAGGAACACCAAGACCGCCGCAAGGCGGCACTCGATCAGCGCCGTCGCGACGTGACCTTTGAGGTCGGGGATGAGGTGCTGCTGGATACTACTCACACTCCACTACCTTCGCGCGACAAGCTGTCGGCCCGCTGGATGGGCCCTTTCAAGATTCTCGCCAAGACCGCCCCAAATACGTATCGGCTCGCGGTTCCTGCGGCGTGGCGCGCCTTCAACGAGTTCAACGTGGAGCGTCTTCGTCGCTACCTCCGCCGCCCTCTTGCGCTGGGAGGTGACGCTGACGAACCACCCCCGGTGGTCGCGCAGGACGGTTCCTTGGAGCACGAGGTTGCTGCTATCCTCCAGTTCCGCTTGCGCGCGGGACGCCCGCAGGTGCTGGTCCGCTGGGCTGGCCAAGACGCTTCTGGCGAGAGCTGGGAGCCGCTGGAGAACCTGACCAACTGCGAAGAGGCCATCGCCGCATTCGAGCGATCTCGCGGCGTCAAGCTTCCTCGCCGCCCTCCCGCTCCCCCGTCGGCGGTGGTGGGGGGTGTTCCTCCCCGGCTGCCCCCTACCGGCT
>RGVM01000034.1 GCA_010027295.1 Chitinophagia bacterium | reverse complement strand
CTCCGACTCCATGCGGGGGATGGGCCGGAATCCGACGGTCCTCAATCCGTCAATCCTTTTTTTTTTCACGGTTCCGCCCTCTTCGCCCGACCATTCCACCGCCTGGGAGAGGTAGGTGAGTTTGACGAGTACGATCTCGACATGGAGTTTCTTGTTGCGGGCCTCACGATAGCCTTGCAGGGCGTCGTTGAGGATGTTGACGGCGCCGATGAGCCAGGGCAGGGGCGTCTTGGCGGAGGCTTCGGCGTAACGGGGCCGAAAGCTCTCGACCACTTCGAGGAGGCTGTGGGTGCGCGGGTCCTGGCAGACCATGAGGTTGCGAAAGAAGCCCGCCAGTTCGCCGAGCAGTGTCTCGCCGTCGAAGCCTTTGCGGTGCACTTCGTCGTGCAGGAGCATGCTGCCGGCGAGGTCGGCCGACTGCATCAGGCCTAGGAAGCGGAAGAACACATCCTCGTCGAGGATGTTCATGTGCTCGAGCGTGTTGGCATAGGTCAGCTCCCCGTTGGTGAAGCTGACGATCTTGTCGAGCGTGCTGAGGGCATCGCGCATGCATCCCTCGCTCTTCTGGGCGATGACCTGCAGGGCCGCCTTCTCGGCGCGGATGCCCTCCTTGGCGGCTATCCCCTCGAGGTGTGCGACCGTGTCGGCGTCGGTGATGCGCTTGAAGTCGAATATCTGGCAGCGGGAGAGGATGGTGGGGAGGATCCTGTGCTTCTCGGTGGTGGCGAGGATGAAGATGGCGTAGGGCGGCGGCTCTTCGAGTGTCTTGAGGAAGGCGTTGAAGGCGGAGGCCGAGAGCATGTGAACCTCGTCGATGATATACACCTTGTAACGGCCGGCCTGAGGGTGGAATCGCACCTGGTCGGTCAGTTCCCGGATGTCGTCGACGGAGTTGTTGCTCGCCGCGTCGAGTTCGTGGATGTTGAAGGAGGCGCCTGCGTTGAAGGTGGTGCAGGAGGTGCAGGTGTCGCAGGCCTCGCCGTCGGCGTCGGGGTGTTCGCAGTTGACGGTCTTCGCCAGGATGCGGGCGCAGGTCGTCTTGCCGACGCCCCTGGGTCCGCAGAACAGGAAGGCATGGGCGAGCTTCTGCTGGCGGATGGCGTTCTTCAGTGTGGTGGTGATATGCGACTGGCCCACTACGGTGGAGAAGTCCTGCGGACGGTATTTCCGGGCCGAGACGACGAAGCTGTCCATGCTGCAAGTTACCGAATCCCCCGGATGCCGCCCTTCATCCGTCGCCCCCGAGCTTTCCCTGATAAATGCCTATTTTCATGGTCGAGACCCCTCCAGAACCCTTCCCGCACATGGCAGACCATATCTTGGCCCTCGACCAGGGCACAACATCCTCCCGGGCCATCGTCTTCGATCGTTCCGGACGCATCCTATCCATGGCCCAGCGTGAGTTCACCCTGCATTTCCCCAAGCCGGGATGGGTGGAACACGACCCTGCGGAGATTTGGACCACTCAGCTCGCCACTGCCGTCGAGGCCGTCGGCAAGGCGGGCCTGACGGCCGCCGACATCGACGCCATCGGCATCACCAACCAGCGGGAGACGACCGTCGTCTGGGACAGGGACACGGGTCTGCCCGTCCATCCCGCCATCGTGTGGCAGGACCGCCGTACGTCGGCCTATTGCGACCAGTTGAGGTCGCGCGGGCTTGCCGGGATGGTACGGGAGCGTACCGGCCTCGTCATCGACGCCTATTTCTCGGCCACCAAGCTGCGCTGGATCCTCGACAACGTAACGGACGCCCGCAAGAGGGCCGAGGCAGGCCGTATCGCCTTCGGGACGGTCGACAGCTGGCTATTGTGGAACCTCACCGGCGGGACCGTCCATGCCACCGACGTGACCAACGCCTCCCGCACGATGCTCTTCAATATCCACACGCTGCAGTGGGACGAGGAGCTCCTGCGACTCTTCGAGATACCGGCCTCCGTGCTGCCCGAAGTGCGCCCCAGCAGCGGCGTCTTCGGTCAGACATCCTCCATTCTGGCCTCACACCCCCTGCCCGTGGCCGGCATAGCCGGTGACCAGCAGTCGGCCCTCTTCGGGCAGATGTGCACCGAGCCGGGCATGGTCAAGAACACCTACGGCACCGGCTGCTTCATGCTCATGAACACGGGCCGCGAGCCGGTGGCCTCCTCCAACAACCTCCTCACGACCGTGGCCTGGCAGATCGGATGCGAGACGCAATACGCCCTCGAGGGCAGCGTCTTCATCGCAGGGGCCGTCGTGCAGTGGCTGCGCGACGGGCTCGGCATCATCCAGTCGTCGGGCGAGGTGGAGGGACTTGCACGCAGCGTCGCGTCGAGCGACGGTGTCTGTGTGGTGCCGGCCTTCGCCGGACTGGGGGCGCCTCATTGGAACGCCGACGCGCGCGGCACCATCGTCGGGCTCACCCGTGGCAGCGGCCGCGGCCACATCGCCCGTGCCGCCCTGGAGAGCATCGCCTTCCAGACGCAGGAGGTGTTGCTGGCCATGGAGCGTGACTCCAACATCCCCATCCGTGAACTGCGCGTCGACGGCGGGGCCACCGCCAACGACCTGCTGATGCAGTTCCAGTCCGACATCCTCGCCGTGGACGTCATCCGCCCTCCTCCGTCCATGCCTTGGCCGCCCTGGGCGCCGCCTATCTCGCCGGACTCGCCACCGGCTTCTGGTCGGGGACCTCCGAGATCGCCCGCCAATGGCAGCCTGAGAAGGTCTTCCGTTCCGACATGGACGCCGACCTCCGCATCGAGCGCCTGGAGGGGTGGCAGCGGGCCGTCAGGGCGGCCAAGGCATGGACGGAGGATCCCCGGAACTGAAGACGAGACGGGGTCCTGCGCCACGCCACCGAACGCAAGCCAAGCCGAGAGATGGAGAGAAAGGGTCTTGTCCGTGACCTGTCACGGTTGAAAGGGGAGTGGGACATCGTCGTGGTCGGAGGCGGTGCCACCGGCCTCGGCATCGCCGTCGATGCGGCCTCGCGAGGCTATCGCGTGCTGCTGGCCGAGCGCGACGACTTTGCCAAGGGCACGTCGAGCCGGAGCACCAAGCTTGTGCACGGTGGCGTACGATACCTCGCCCAGGGGAATGTCAAACTCGTCCGGGAGGCCCTGCGGGAAAGGGGCATCCTGCTGCGCAACGCCCCGCACCTCACGCGGGTACAGGATTTCGTCGTCCCGGTGTATTCCCGCTTCGACAAGCTGTTCTACGGCACGGGTCTCCTGGCCTACGACCTGCTGGCCGGCCGCCTGGGCATCGGACATACGGGCTTCCTCGGTCGCGAAGAGGTTATGCGGCGACTGCCGCTGGCCGACAGGAAGGGACTCTGCGGAGGCATCGTCTACTACGACGGGCAGTTCGACGACGCCCGCCTGGCCGTCAGCCTGGCACGTACCGCCGCCGGGCACGGGGCAGCCGTGTTCAACCACCTCGCCGTGACGGGCCTCCTGCACGAGGGGAAGAAGGTACGTGGCGTCATCCTGCGCGACGAGGTTACGGGCGCCTCCTATGAAGTGCGCGCCAAGGCCGTCGTCAACGCCACGGGCGTCTTCGTCGATGAACTCATCCGGATGGACACACCCGACGCCCCCCGGCTGGTGGCGCCCTCCCAGGGAGTGCACATCGTCCTCGAGCGGAGGTTCTTCCCTACCGACAGCGCGCTGATGATCCCGAAGACCGACGACGGTCGGGTACTCTTCGCCGTGCCCTGGCAGGGGCATGTCGTCGTCGGCACCACCGATACGCCGGTCGATGAGATCCGACGCGAGCCGCTGCCCTTCCGTGAGGAGGTCAGCTTCATCATCTATCATTTCAACAAGTATCTGAAGGCAGAGGTCCGCGAGTCGGACATCCGCAGCGTATATACCGGGCTGCGCCCGCTGGTGAGATCCTCCAACACCGGCAACACCTCTCTGCTCTCCCGCGACCACACCATAGTGGTGTCGGCCTCCGGACTGGTGACCATCACGGGTGGGAAATGGACAACCTACCGCAAGATGGCCTGTGATGCGGTCGACAACGCCGCCTTCGTGGGCGGGCTCGGCAAGCGTCCCTGCGTGACGCAGGACCTGCGGCTGCATGGATGGACGGCGACGATGGAACCGCATGACCCCCTGCATGCCCATGGGTCTGAAGCCGACGCCATCCGGAACCTCATGCGTGAGGAACCCGCCCTGGCGGAGCGGCTGCATCCCGACCATCCCTTCACCCTTGCGGAAGTGTCATGGGCCTTCCGTCATGAGATGGCGATGACCGTGGAGGATGTGCTGGCCCGTCGGCTGCGACTCCTCTTCCTCGATGCGCGCGCCGCCATCGAGGCGGCCCCCAAGGTGGAGGAGATGCGCCGGCTGGAACTGGGAGGTCCCTCCCGCCTTGCCGAGTTTCTGGAAGTGGCTGAGGGCTACCTGCCTTGAGGCCACATAGGCAGATGTAAGGATTTCCTCGCCTCAATGCCCGAAAAAACCTCAAATCCTTACCTGCACGCACCTATCGCTTCACAATCGGGGCATTTGTCGTACTTATCGATCCCCTTTCTTCATAAGTACGAATCCTTCCCCCATTTTCCGAAGCCATCTTTCCTTCCAGCGCGTCTTCCGGATCATCGTAATAGCTATGGGCATCTCCCTTCGATCCTACATGCAGTTTCTTGAGCCTTGCATGTACGACGATGAGCGCTGACTCTTGCTGAATATCAAGGAGTGCGGCCCACCTGGGCTCCTCCGTCCGATGGTAAAAGCGTAATCATTGTTTCCATTCACTTATACTGAATACTTGAAACTTTGCGACACATTTATTAATTTTATTCATTAAAATTCTTACAGGTGAATATGATTGATTCAAAAGAATTTGGCTCAAAAGCGGCATTAATAGCAATTAGTTTATTTAGTATTCTTTGCGTTTCATGCTTGTTAATCCGGCTAGACTATTATCCCTTGCCAAATGATATTGATGCCATATTAAAAATTTCAGCCCTTCCAGGCAAGGAAAAATGGAATAATGGTTTTTATGGACCAGGATATACAATGCTGAGTTTGATAATAGGGACCAGTATCGATAGTTTCGGAATACTCTACAACGTATTGGTTGTTGTCTCTTTTTTCGCTATTCTGTATCTGTATTATTTCCGTAAAAGCCCCCAAAAAAACCATTCATTCCGCATTCCTTTTATCAGCGCCATTCTCATTCATATTTTAATTTTCATAACTGGGGCAAATTATGCAGATGGCATCCCATTATTTATATTGGCCATTGGCACTTTTATTATCTCAACAGGCATTTATTGCGAAAGGGAGGGGTATATACTATTTGGTTTGTTTTTGATAGGCCTTTCTGCTTTATTCAGGCAGCACTATGTCCTAATGGTTTTAATGCTAGGATTTTACTTGTTATTTCACGAAAAAAGATTTTGGAGAATATTGTTACTTTTTTCTCCACTATCGGGATTTTTTTTAATTTATATTATTGGAGACTTTGAGGCCAATTGGCAAAAGTTGAATTTTTATAGATTTATTTACGGCGTAAAATGGAATGAGATTGATGTGCTTCTTGAAAGCAAAAGTTTTGTTGACTTTTCGATGTCAAGCAATTATCGTAGTGAATATATTCTTGTGTTTAAAAAAATAATCATCGAAGTTTGGCGATTGCTTAAAAGCCATGTAATTCCTATGGCTTTAATTGTTCTTTTGTTTTATCGACTATTTCCCAAAAAAAAGTTTATATTCTTATCTGCGCTATTATTTCTTTATACCATGATGATATTGCCAGGGTGGGTAAGGGGTATATATCCAATTTTCATTCTCTTATTGTTTTTATTAATATTTTTTTTCAATCAATACGATAACAATTCAAAAAAATTCAATCGGGTAGTGTTCGTATTGTTGTTCGCTGTTTTTGCTACTAATTTTTATTCATTTATTCGTCTGTCCCAGGAGTTGCTTAAACGAACACATTCAATTGAAAATGAGTTGATGCCTGTATTGAGGGAAGAAATAGGCATAGATAAAAAAGATAAAAAGATTTTTACAGACGACGCATATTTGTTTTTTGCGTCTGATCATTATGAAGTTGATAATTTCAGAGGTTGGTCAAATCTTCATAAGTCCTTTAATTTTTCACGCATTAGGAAAGAATTCGAACAGTCGAATTTCAGCAAGTACGACGTGTATATTCTTCTGAAAAATGGGTATTTTGTAAATAAATACAATATCAAGCATTATCAGTCTCGAAGAGTAGCTGATTGGGTTGTATATTACAAATGACTCGTACTTGGTCATTGCTGGAAGTCTGCGTAATGGCAGGTTTCAGCTGACTGTCTAACTCTGTGCCTTACGTTACAACGCCCTTTTTTCTGAGGAGCCGTAATCAGTTTCGAACGGGTTTTCCGCTCTTGAGCACGCTCTGGATGCGTTCCAGTGTCTTCTTCTCGCCACAGAGGCTTAGGAAGGCTTCTCGTTCCAGGTCGAGCAGGTATTGTTCGCTGACGAGTGTTGGTTCGCTGAGATCGCCGCCGCACATGACATATGCCAGTTTGCGGGCGACGGTGCTGTCGTGTTCCGTCGCGTATCCGGCGAGCACCATGCCGTGGATGCCCGCATAGAGGGCTCCCAGGGCTGATTTCCCAAGGACTTTGATATCCTTTCGGCGTACCGGTGTGACATAGCCTGCCTCCTGCAGTTCGATGACCGACTTCCTGGCCTCTGCGATGCGGCGGCCCTGGTTGTATACGACCTCGTCGAGGCCCTTGCGGAGGATGCCCAGTCCGAAGGCCTCCTGGGCGGAAGTGGCCACTTTCGCGGTGGCAATCGACAGGAACCGGTTCTTGAGGGTGATGGTCTCGGGTTCATCGTCGTGCATCTCGTCGGCCGCGCGGAGGACGAACTCCTTGGTGCCTCCACCGCCGGGGATGACGCCGATGCCGACCTCCACGAGTCCGATATAGGTTTCGGCCGCCGGGCAGACCTTGTCGGCGTGCAGGCTGAGTTCACAGGCGCCGCCGAGCGAGAGGCCGTGGGGGGCGACGACGACGGGCACCGAGGAATAGCGCGCCCGTGTCATCGTGTTCTGGAACATGCGGATGGCCATCTCCATCTCATCCCATTCCTGTTCGATGGAGAGCATGAAGATCATGGCCACGTTGGCGCCGGCGGAGAAGTTGGGCCCTTCGTTGGCGATCACCACGCCTCGGTACTTCTCCTCGGCGAGGGAGATGGTATGCTGGATGCCTTCGAGGACCTCGCCCCCGATGCTACCCATTTTGGTGTACCACTCGAGGCCGAGCACGTCGTCGCCGAGGTGGTAGGCGCGGGCGGCGGCGTTCTTCCAGACCGTCGAGCCCTCGAAGTTGCGCATGACGATGAAGGCGCTCTCCTGCCCTGGAGCGGCGGTGCCCACGTACCCGCCGGTGGCCGGCGAGTAGCAGAGGCGTTTCCCGCCCTCCACCTTGTAGAAGGCCTTGTGGCCGGCGGCCAGCATCGCCTCCACCCAGGGGGAGACGGAATAGCCGGCCTTCTTCATCGACTCGACGGTCTTTGCGACGCCGAGGACGTCCCAGCTCTCAAAGGCGCCGATCTCCCAGCCGAAGCCGGCCATCATGGCGTCGTCAACGCGGAAAGGCTCGTCGGTGATCTCGGGAATGCGGTGTGAGATGTAGGAGAAGAGGCCGTAGTGGAAATGCCGATAGAAGTCACCCGCCTTGTCCATGCCCGTGCAGAGGGCTTTCAGCCGCTCCTTCAGGTCTTCGATGGGCTTTGCGGCTTCCACGGTCCCGAACTTGGGCTTCTTGCGAGGGCCGTATTCTAGGGTCGACAGGTCGAGGGTGAAGATCTCCTTCTCGCCGCCTGCGCCACGGGTCTTCTTGAAGAAACCCTGACCGGTCTTATCGCCCAGCCAGTTCTGCGCGACCATCTTGTCGAGCCAGGCCGGGATGGTGAAGGATTCGCGCGCCTCATCGTCAGGGCAGTTGTCATACACGCCGCGGGCGACCTTCACCATCGTGTCGATGCCCACCACGTCGGCCGTTCGGAAGGTGGCAGACTTGGGCCTGCCGATGATGGGGCCGGTCAGGGCGTCCACTTCGTCGATGCCGAGTCCCATCCTTTCCACCAGCCGGAATATGGCCATCATGCCATAGACGCCGATGCGGTTGGCGATGAAGGCCGGGGTGTCCTTGCATAGCACGGTTGTCTTGCCCAGGAATAGGTCGCCATAGTGCATGAAGAAGTCGACCACGGAGGGATCGGTCTCCGGCGTGGGGATGATTTCCAGCAGCCGCAGATAGCGGGGTGGGTTGAAGAAATGGGTGCCGCAGAAATGCTTCCTGAAGTCATCGCTGCGTCCCTCGGTCATCAGGTGGATGGGGATGCCTGAGGTGTTGGATGTGATGAGCGTACCCTTGCGGCGGTGCTGTTCGACCTTGTCGAATAGGGAACGCTTGATATCGAGGCGTTCGACGACCACTTCGATGACCCAGTCGCAATCGGAGATGCGGTGCAGATCGTCGTCGAAGTTGCCGGTCTCGATACGGCGCAGCGCCTCCTTGTGATAGAGGGGCGAGGGGTTACTCTTGACGGCCGACTGCAGAGCGTCGTTCACCAGCTTGTTGCGGGCCACCTTGTCGGAGGAGCCTTCTGCCTCTTTGGGGACGATGTCGAGCAGCAGCACCTGCAGGCCTATGCCCGCGAAATGACACGCGATGCGGGAACCCATCACCCCGCTTCCCAGTACGGCTGCCTTCCGGATCGTGCGTTTCATGACTTGCTTTTTTACACCCTAGTCGCCTCTGCAGGCAGATGGTTAGTTAAACTAACCATTTTTCATATCAAATGTAGTGAAATGTGGGTGGAAGGGGAAGCCCCGGTTGGGTCATTGAGTGAGGATATCGGGGATTTCCTCTTCGGTTCGTCTCTGTCGTCTGCCGCCCCTTGCGAGTTCCTGGAGGTTGCCCGTACGTATGACGGCGTTGGCGAGGAAGCCGTTGAGGGTCATGCGCACCCATAGGTTGAGGAAGCCCCTCTCCCGGTCCCGCTCGGTCTTGACGGCGGCGGCGGAGCTTATGCCGACGCGGCGGAGCAGGGTGTTGGCGAGGAAGTTCTTGAGCCGGGTACGCAGGGTCTTACGGCCGATATCGCCGGGGTTGAGGAAGCGTATCCTGAGTTCTCGGTATTTCAGCCTCATGGCGTTGCGCGCCCCGAAATCGTCTCCGACGGCCCTCATGGAGGCCGTGTCGATGCCTCCGCGGAGGATGCGTGCGGATGCCAGGGGCTCGAGGATCCCGTTGAGGGCGGGGAGGCCGAAGGGGCCGCAGCGCATGGCGAGGCGGAAGCCGTGCAGGCTGTCGGTGTACGACTCGTGGTAGCGGAGGCGGATGGGGACGGTATCCTGCAGCCTGGCCACAACATCCATCCGCAGGCTGTCGGCGCCTTCTGTTCCGCGGCTCCTGATGTCGTTGGCGGACAGGTTTGTCCGGCGGGTGAGGACGTGTATGGGGACGGTACTGCCGGACCGCATCTCCTCATAGTCGATGTTCCCGTCCCGGAGTTCGAGGGTGTCGATGCGGAGGGCGATGGGCAGGCTCGAAACGAAGGTGGCGGGCAGGGGTTTCACACCGGGTCTACGGGGGAGCCTTCTATCGCGGTAAAACGTCAGTCCGGGTCTTTCGAAACGGAGGAACCCGGCCCTCAGCAGGGAGTCGGAGAACCATATGGCAGGGTTGAGACCGGTTGCGGTCACGGGTCCGCTGTGGAGACTGATATGGTCCTTCTGATAGGGGAATTGCCGGGTGAATGCCTGCCTTTCGAGGGTTGGCTCCCAGGCCAGCGAGTCGGCCTGCCATCCGCTGCTGTGGTTTCGGTATCGCATGCCCAGGAGGACCAACAGGTTCGTAGGGCTCCTCCAGGCAAGTCGCCCGGCCGACAGGGTGAGGCCTGGGTTATCGAGGAGCAGGCCTGCGGCATCGGTGCGCATGCCGGTTTGCAGTTCCATGCCTCCGATGTCGAGTCCTTCTGCCCGGATGGATTCCCACGTCGTTTTCCCGCCATCCCGTACCGGTATGACTTGCAAATCGTGCAGCAGGGCCTTCTCCAGGAACGCCCTGACGTCGGGTCTGCCAGTGTCCCCGGAAAGGGAGATGCCGGTGAGGGCCAGATGGGCGGGTGCATCGCCTGTCTCGGCGACATGGATGTCGCGCCCTTTCCATTCGAGCCGAGAGATGTCCGCTTCGGCCCTGGATACGGTGAGTGACTGTCGGTTGGAGCGGATGCCTTTTGCCGAGAGGCTGGCAGACGCGAATCGGAGGGCGCCCTTGTCGCCCATGGCGATATCGGCACCCGTCCAGACGGCATCCTCTATCCGAAGATCGCCGATGGTGAGCGCGGGCAGACCCTCTCTGCGCTGACCGGGTGCGGGGCCGATGGCACTGCGCTCCTCGATGCGGGGCCCTTCCAGCACGACATCCGTGAGGCTCGGCTTGTCATCGAGGAAGGATTCCAGATCGGGTGTCATGCGGACACCGGGGATATATGCCTGAAAGGTTTTGTCCTCCAGCGGTAACCGCAAGCGGACGCTCGAGAACTGGGAGGGCTTATCGTCGGACACCCGGTACCCGGCGGCGGTGGCGAGGGTCTGTCCGGATTCGAGCAGGAGCGCCCTGCCCGACAGCTCCAGTCCGTTGATGCGGGGTTTTCCCTGGGTGGGGACGAGGACGGACGCCGAACGCAGGGAGTCGATGAGTGTGGTGACTCTCAGGGAACCCGATTCGATGGAAAGGGAGGTGTTGCGTCCGAAGGTGCGGTTCCAGCCGATGAGGAGGGGTTTGGCCCCGGAGGCTTCCCGCTTCGACCTGCTATCCCGGTCCATGACGATATCGGCTCTTTCCCACGAAACTTCGGAGGCCTTGAACTGGTTGTCGGGCGTCCTCTCCGCCTTTGTGAGGGTCATGCCCGAGGCGGAGATGACGAGAGGATCGCGTTGGTTCCCGTAGGTGGCTTTCTCCAGGGTGAGGTTCTGGGAAAGGCCGTCGTAGCGGCCTTGTCGGAGGGTAATTTTTTCGGAGGCGTTGCTGAGTTCGCCGTCGGCGAAGGAGAAGCCCCGTACGCTTCCGATGAGGTCGGTCGCGTCGCCGGATCCGAGGAATCGGCCCACGTCGATCTCGGTGTCGAAGCCTTTCATGCGCAGGGCCGACCCGTTGCCGGCCCGCATCACAACGTCGGCATCATGGAATTGCAGTCTTCGCATCTCGAGTTTTCGGCGGAAGCCGTTGAGTGCGAGGTAGAGGGAACCTTTGCGGCGGCTTCGAACGCCGATGGGTAGGGTGATGTCGACGGTCGGCTGCACCAGTCTGGCGGCATCGGCAACCAACCGTTCTCGGTAGACGAGCTCCGGCCAGTCGATATCGATGAGTTCGAGGGAGTGCATGCGTGCTTCCCGCCATTCGGCGTCGCGGTTGCGTGGCGTGGCGTGGATGGAGAAGTCTCCCAGTGCCAGTACCTTGTCGCGCAGCCTTATGCTGTCGAATCGTATCGCGTAGAGGCTGTCGGCGGAATATCCGACATAGTCGAGGATGCGGATGTCGAAGCCGCCTACATGAAGGGGTTCGTCGGCGACGGTCCTCACATCGCGGAGTGCGATATCACTGTTGGTCGTGGTGTAGCGGCTCAGGTGTCCGTTACGGTCGGCTTCCACTGCGGCGGATGCCCTGAGGATGCCGACGTGCCCGACGTCGAGGCTGCCCACCAGGTCGGTGAATGACTTCTGCAATGCCTTCTTTGAGGCTTCGCTTCTTTTTGAGGGCCGGCCTTTCAGGGTCAGTCGAAGCGTCAGGTCGGGCCTCAGGCATAGGGCACTGTCGGCGCGTACGACGTCGTCGAGGGAGAGTCCGCGGAAGTCAGCGCCTCGTATGTCGACTCTTTCAAGTGCAATGCGGAAGT
>RGVM01000330.1 GCA_010027295.1 Chitinophagia bacterium | reverse complement strand
GACCGTACCGGCCGAGGCCAGCTTGTCGAGGTTGGGCGTCTTGGCGATGCGGCCGCCATAGGCGCCGATCACAGGCTTCAGGTCGTCCACCGCTATGAACAGGATGTTGGGCCTGCGCGACTGGGCCATCGTCGAGGACGCGGCGAGCGCCAGGATGCAGCAGAGTCTTGTCGCAGTTGTCATCATATTTATTTTAAGGGTCCATGTACGAGTCTCATTCACCGTCGCGGACGGAGGGTCGCTTCCCTTCTCGCGTCTTGAGCGACCGGATCTCCTTAGACGCATATTTATCCAGATACGTCACGAGGTGTCCGTGCATACGGGTTCGGACCTGCTCGTAGGAGATGTCATCGGCGGCGTTGACCGTTTCGAAGGGGTCCTTGCGGTAGTCGTAGAGTTCCACGCCTGCGACCTTGGCCGTCTCGAGTGGCCGGGGGCTGCGGTATGCCCCTTGCAGCCACAGGGTGTAGCGGTATCTGTCGGTGCGGATGGAGTAGCCCATCACGTCGCCTTGTTCGTAGGCGCGTTGCTGTGTGGCGGCCCGGTCGGCCGTGCGCGGGTACTGGCTGACGGCATAGTCCTTCACGCGATGGCGGGGCTTGCGCATCACTTCCACCTGGCTGCTGCCCTGCAGGTGTGCGGGGATGGGCAGTCCGGCGAGTTCGCAGAGCGTGGGGAATACGTCGACGAACTCGGAGAGGGAGCTTGTGCGCGACGGCCGGATGCCGGGTGCCGAGATGATGAGGGGGGCGCGGGTCGCCTGCTCGAAGTTGTCGTGCTTGCACCACAGGTTGTGGTCGCCCAGGTGCCAGCCATGGTCACCCCAGAGCACGACGATGGTGTTCTGCCGGAGTCCGAGCGAGTCGAGCGCGTCGAGCAGCACGCCGATGTTGGAATCGGTGTAGGATGTGGCGGCGTAGTAGCCGTGGATGAGTTCGCGCTGCTTGTCTTCGGGGAGGGTGAGGCCGAAGGGCTTCTGTACCGTTCGGCTGATGACGGCCGGCATGTCGGTATAGCTGCGGATCTCGCTCGAGTTGTGCATCGCGATGGCGGGCACGCCGACGGGTTCTTCCTGGAATGCCGACAGCGGCAATGTGTTCCGGTCATACAGGTCCCAGTACTTCTTCGGTGCCACGAAGGGCAGGTGTGGGCGCACGAGGCCGACGGCGAGGAAGAAGGGCTTGTCGGACCGGGCGAAATCGGCGAGGCGGTCACGCATCTGGAGGACATGTGCGCCGTCGAGGTATGCGTTGTCGGGCAGGTCCTCGGCCTCGGTGGTGGGCTTGACGTTGTCTTCGATCAGCCTGGCGGTCTCGGCGCGGGTTCGTCCGCGGGCAGCGGCGTCGCGCGTGATGGAGTCGGCCCTGCGGTGGCTCTCCTCCGACTGGTACTTCCCTGCGACCGGGTATCGGAAGCCGGCGGGCAGGTACCGGGTGTCGGTGGTGAAATAGGGGATGGACCAGGATGGCTTGTCGAAGTCCGCGTCGACGCAGCGCGGGTCATAGACCTTGGCGATGCCGGCCGTGGTGTAGCCGTTGCGGGCGAGGTACTGCGGGAGGGTTAGGATATCGGGGTTGATGTCGCGCATGCGCACGCGCATGTTCCATATCTCGGTATGGTCGGGTCGAAGTCCCGTGAGCAGGCTGGCGCGGGTGGGGCCGCAGAGGGCCTGCTGGCAGTAGTTGGAGAGGAAGACGGTGCCGGCGGCCGCCAGCCGGTCGATATGGGGCGTTCGGGCGATGCGGCTGCCGTAGGCGCCGATCTCAGGCTTGAGGTCATCCACGGCGATGAACAGGATGTTGGGACGGCGCGGCTGTGCCGCCACCGTTAGGGCGATGAAGACGCCCCATCCAAGGAAATGCAGTCCCTTAATCATATACCGAATGCGATGCGTGACCAAAGGCGTGACGCCGGAAGAGACGTCTTGCGAGATACAATGTAACCCATCTAAAGGCATTGTAGGGAAGGAAATACGAAACCGATTTCGAGATGACAGAAAGTACACAAGGACATCCTTGTTAGGATTCTTGATTTCGTATCTTGATGTGATCAGCTAGCAACGAAACCGTTATGAAACATACTGCCACTCTCTTCATATTCACGCTCGGCATCTCCATGTTCTCTCTGCAGGCTGTGGCACAGCCCCTCCGCGCCGCCGCCGCCGTTCGCACAATCACGCCCGACCCGCTCCTCCCCGTCTCCGGCGGCGTAGGCACCCCCAGGCCCGCCACCACCCAGAAAGGCGAGCTCTTCGCCCGCGTGCTGGTGCTGGAGAAGGGCAGCCTCCGCATCGCCATCGTGGGCATCGACAACCTCGGATGGACCTCCGTGCTGGGAGACCGCTCCCGGAAACTCATCAAGGGCATCCCCCCCGAGAACATCCTCATCGGCGCGACACACACGCACAGCGCACCCGACGCATACGCCTTCCCCGATGCGAAGGGAAATCACGGCGCCGACCTGAAGTACCTCGACTGGTGTACGAAACAGATCGCCGACGCCGTCAATGAAGCCGTCCAGAAACTCGAACCCGCCGCCATCAAGACCGCCGTGGGCGAGGCCAAGGGCAAGATCGCATACAACTATTACGCGCCAGACCTCTACGACCCCCGCTGCGGTGTCATTCAGGCCATTGCGACCGGCGGCGACAGAAAAGGCCGCGTCATCGGCACGCTCGTCAACTACGCCGTGCATCCCGAAGTGCTCGGGAACGACCAGGGCATCCTCAGTCCCGACCTCTGCGGACCGCTCTACGACCGCATCGAGTCGAAAGCCGGCGGCGTGGCGATCTTCATGAACGGCGCGCAGGGCGGCATGGTCACCGCCGACAACCGGCTGGCGGATGGGAAGGAGACGCGCGCCTGGGAGGAATGCGTGCGCATAGGCGAACTGCTGGCCGACGAGGCCCTCCGCATCATCGCACCCGCCAAGGAAGACCCGGATGCGGCCCTCTACTGCCATGCACGCAGGATATCCTTTCCTGTCGAATCGCCCATGATGCGGTTCATCCTGCAGAACTCGCCGCTCGCCATCGCCACGGGCAAGGGGGATTCGGTATCCACACAGCTCAACCTGCTTAACATCGGAGCGGCACAGGTGCTCACCATCCCCGGCGAAGCTCTTCCCAATATCGGCTACTACGTGAAACGGCACATGAAGACGAAGCAGGCCTTCCTCTTCGGCCTCACCAACGACGCCTTCGGATACATGCTCACCAAAGTGGATTTCAACAGCTTCAAGAGATACGACTACGTCAGCCGCACGAGCCTCGGTGAGATGACGGGCGAGATCTACATCCAGGAGGCATTGAAGATAATCCAGCACTGCCCGCCGGCCGGGAAGTGATTGACAAGTCGTCCCAAGAGCTGGCGGTCAGAACGACCGGTTCCAGTATTGCTGACGTACACTACCTGGAGGGAAAGTACCGGTCCAGCCAATCGATGACCTTCCCGAAGACTTCGTCCCTCACCGCGCTGCCGATGCCGTGCTTCTCATTGGGGTACATGTCATACTGGACAGGCACGCCGAGCTCCAGCAGCTTCTTGTGCATCTTATCGGCCTGGGTGACGGGCACCAGCATGTCCGAGCCTCCGTGTATGATCAGCGTCGGCACGGCCGTCTCCCGCGTGGCCCGGTGGAAAGGACTGGCCTCGTGGCTGATGGAGATCACTCCAGAGCAGTTGAACGGCACTCAGGCGTATTGGGAGTTCATCAACGCGGAGAGTCTGGAAATACCTGAAGATGAAGACGTTCGTGACTGGGTGCTAGCGAATCATCGAG
>RGVM01000329.1 GCA_010027295.1 Chitinophagia bacterium | reverse complement strand
GTCCGTTCCCTTCCATCCGGGGCCTCCGTGCTGCTGGTCTGCGGCATTGCGAACCCGCAACCCCTGGTTCAGCATCTTCAGACAATAGTTGGGCCCGTCGATAGCATGGCCTTCCGGGATCATCACCCGTTCAGCAGGGCCGATATAGAATTGCTCCGCACTCGTTTCGCAAGATTGGATATTGGCAATCGTGTCATCGTCACAACCGAGAAGGACGCCGTCCGCCTAGAACCCTACCGGGAGATGCTGGCCGACCTCCCGGTGTTCGTACAGCCGGTCGCGCATGCTTTCATGTTCTCCTCAGCGGATCTATTTGAAGAGATAATCGGTACCTTCATGCAGGCACCGATCGATGGATGAGGCCCTCGAGACTGATAGGCACTGAGAAACATCGGGCAAGCGAGACATGGGAAGAAAGGAACGAAAGGACAGGAAAGGGGAAAAGCGCGGAAAAAGTGCCGGGAAACGCAGGCATGTCACTTCGACGGATGAGAAGACGTACACCGGTGTGCTGGACATCACTCGCTCGGGCATGGGATATGCCATCGTAGAGGGCCTCGGGAAAGATATCCTCATCCGACCCACCGAGTTCAACAGGGCCTTTCATGGAGACACAGTAAAGGTCAGGGTTCATCAGGAAAATGCGCGCTCCGGGAGGCTTACAGGTAGCGTTTCAGAGGTACTACGCCGAAAGCAATCAGAATATATTGGCACCCTCGAGGCGACGCGCGATTTTGCATATTTAATGCCTGACAGCCAGAAGCTGATGCCCGACTTCTTCATCCCGGCCGACAGCCTCGGTGAAGCCAAGGACGGCGACCGGGTTGTCGTCCGCCTCGTCGAATGGAAGGAAGGCGCCCGCAACCCTAGGGCGGCCGTCGTCTCCGTACTGGACAGGGATGACGAGAACGACCTTGCAATGAAGGACATCCTCGTGCAGAATGGCTTTCCGCTCGTTTTTTCAGATGAGGCCGTGGAGGAGTCGCTCCGCATGCCGGAAAAAGTCCTACCGGGTGACCTGGTAGACCGTCGCGACATGCGCGATGTGCTTACTTTCACGATTGATCCCGTCGATGCACGCGATTTCGACGATGCGCTCAGCATCCGCGAACTCCGGAAAGGGGTCTACGAGGTAGGTGTCCATATCGCAGATGTGACACACTATGTCCGTCCCGGCACAGCCCTTGACAAGGATGCCTTCGAGCGGGCCACATCCGTGTATCTGCCCGACAGGGTGCTGCCCATGCTGCCAGAATCCATCAGCAACGTGCTTTGCTCTCTGCGGCCACATGAGGACAAGCTGACATTTTCCTGCGTCTTCCAGCTCAACGCAAAGGGCGAGGTCCAGGACACCTGGATCGGCCGTACGGCCATCCATTCGAACCATCGGTTCACCTATGAGGAGGTGCAGCAGACGATCGATACTGGTGAGGGACATTACGCCGATACGATCTTGCTGCTCAACAAGATGGCTCAGCGATTCCGAAAAGCACGCTTCCGGAACGGTGCCATCAACTTCTCATCCCAAGAGGTCCGCTTCCGGCTGGATGAGAAAGGGCGCCCACTTGGCGTCGTCATCAAGGAAAGCGGTCCCTCACACCAATTGATCGAGGAGTTCATGCTGCTGGCAAACCGGGCCGTGGCAGAGTGTGTCTCCTCTGTTCGTCCCGGGGATGAGGCCCTTCCCTTCCCATACCGGATACACGACCGCCCAGACGAGGAGCGGCTTGTGCCTTTCATCGATTTCGCCCGCAACTACGGACATCAGTTCGATACCCGCACGCCACAGTCAATCGCCACCTCCTTCAATGCCATGCTCGAGGCCGTGAAAGGGATGCCGGAGCAGCATGTCCTTGAGCAGCTGGGTATCCGGACCATGGCGAAGGCGCTCTACTCCACGAATAACATCGGACATTATGGCCTGGGCTTCAAGGATTATTGCCATTTCACCTCGCCCATTAGAAGATATCCTGACATCCTCGTCCACCGCATCTTGGAAAGGGTACTCGGTCCGGAGGATCTGAAGCCGGACCGGAAGATGGAGAAGTCATGCCGGCACTGCAGCGAAAGGGAGCGGGCGGCGATGGACTCGGAGCGGGCCGCCAACAAATACAAGCAGGTGGAATATATGCGCCAGCACCTGGGCGGGGAGTTCGACGCTGTAATCAGCGGGGTGGCCTCCTTCGGCTTCTGGGCCGAGACCATCGAGCACAAGTGCGAGGGCCTTGTGAGCATACTCAGCCTGCAGGAGTACGACGACTTCCGGCATGTGGAGCAGGAGTACCGGCTTGCGGGTAAGCGTAGCGGCCGGACTTTTCGCATGGGTGACAAGGTGCGCATCCGGGTCGTCGCTGCCAACCTGTCGAAGCGTCAGCTCGACTACGATTGGGTACTGCACCCGGACGGCGAATCTGCAAAAGGCGGAAAAGCGAAAAAAAAGAAGAAGGGCTGACCCAAGGCGGGGATTCATTCCATGTCGGCGGCCGGACATAAACACATACCGAAGATGCACAACCTGGTGGAGCTGCAGGAAAAGTTCGAGGCCTATTTCTCCAAACGGCATTTCCCGGGCGATCCGGCCACCCTCTACGATCCGGCCCAGTATTTCCTGGGGATCGGCGGCAAGCGGGTGCGACCTGTCATGTGCCTGATGGGCAACGAGCTATTTGACGAGATACACCCGGATGCCTTCCCCCTGGCAACGGCCATCGAGCTGTTCCACAACTTTACGCTCATCCATGACGACATCATGGACAAGGCCCCTCTCCGGAGGGGTATGCCCACGGTGCATGAGAAGTATGGCGAGCCTACGGCCCTCCTGGGCGGTGATGTAATGCTCGTGACGGCGTACGAGTATATCAATCGCATAGATACTCGTTTTCTCCGGCAGGTGCTCCGTCTTTTCAGCACCACCGCCAAGGAGGTCTGCGAGGGTCAGCAACTCGACATGGACTTCGAAAAGGCCCCATCCGTCACGCTCGACGAGTACATCCATATGATCGGCCTAAAGACTTCCGTCCTACTGGCCGCCAGCCTGCGGATGGGCGCCATCCTCGGCGGTGCCGGAGAGGCCAACCAACGGCTTCTGTACGATTTCGGCAAGGCGTTGGGCCTGGCATTCCAGATACAGGATGACTACCTCGACGCGTTCGGTGACCCCGAGAAGTTCGGCAAACAAGTAGGTGGCGACATCATGGCGAATAAGAAGACCTTCCTCCTGATCCATGCCCTGGAGACGGCGGATGCCCGGCAGAGGGCCGAGATCGAGAGGCTACTGGCGACCGACGGCCCGGGCAAGGTCGAGTCCATGCTCGCACTGTTCCGCGCCTGCGGCGTCGACGCATGGGCCAGGTCCCTGAAGGCGAAGTACGTCGACGAGGCGGCGGGCCAACTGGAACGCATCGCCGTGACGGCGCATCGCAAGAAACCCCTGGCCGACCTGATGGAATATCTCGTCCGCCGCGAGAGGTGAGACCCGCCCCAATGGCTCGTATCCTTATCCCATCTGCACCGGATCGGCCGAATCGTGTTATTTTCACGCCACAACCATTTCCATGGCCAACAGCCTCTTTAGGAAGAAATCCATCGCATCGATACGTTCGGAGGCTACCCGGGGGCTGACGGACGGGCATGGCGGCAACGGCATGCGGCAGGTGCTCGGCGTCTGGGACCTCACGTTTATGGGCGTCGCTGCCGTCATCGGAGGAGGCATATTCTCCACTATCGGCGCCGCCGCCTACCAGGGCGGTCCGGGCGTTGTGCTGTTGTTTCTGATCACAGC
>RGVM01000328.1 GCA_010027295.1 Chitinophagia bacterium | reverse complement strand
CCCGCATCCATCAACCCGGCGACCCCGGCCAGCACGACGGCATACACCCCTTCCGCAAGCATTTCGAGGACCTGCGGGTCGGCGACACCCACCTTACGCACGGCCGCACCGTCACCGAGGCCGACATCTCCAATTTCGCCAACCTCAGCTGGGACCATTTCTACGCACATACCGACCATACCTCCCTCGAAGGCACGCCCTTCGACAGGCCCGTGGCCCACGGATACTTCGTCCTCAGCGCGGCGGCCGGCCTATTCGTAGAGCCGGCCAAGGGACCCGTACTCCTCAACTACGGCCTGGAGGACTGCCGCTTTACCAAACCGGTATACGCGGGAACCACCATTCGCGTCCGCCTCACCTGCAAGCAGAAGGTGGACCAGGAGACGAAGGACGTCGACGACATCCCCAAGGGCATCGTCAAGTGGCTTGCGGAAGTTACCGACGAGACGGGCGAGCCCGTGGCGGTCGCCACCATCCTCACCATGGTGCGCAAACGGGATGCCGGACGAATGGCCTGACAGGGGAAGGGGAAACGGAGAACAAGCCGACACAACCATGGATAACGGTCACGCATACCTGCAGATGGACGCCGGCGTCGGCACTGTCAGATTCCATCATCCCAAGGGGAATTCGCTGCCGGGAAAAGTGCTGTCCGAGCTCGCCGCAGCGATACGGGCGGCCGGAGAGGATCCCCGCATCAGGGTCGTCGTGCTGCGAAGCGAGGGCGGTCGGGCCTTTTGCGGTGGCGCCTCCTTCGACGAGCTGGCGGCGGTCGTCGACGAGGAGGAAGGCACTCGCTTCTTCATGGGTTTCGCCAACGTCATCAACGCCATGCGCAGCTGCCCGAAATTCATCATCGGAAGGGTGCAGGGCCGTTGCGCGGGTGGCGGCGTGGGACTGGCCGCCGCATGCGACCACTGCCTCGCGACCGTCCAGGCCGATGTGAAGCTCAGCGAACTCGCTATCGGCATCGGACCCTTCGTCGTGGGCCCTGCCGTGGAGCGCAGGATGGGGAAAGCCGCCTACGCCTCACTGGCTATCGACGCCACGCGATGGCATGGCGCGGAATGGGCCCGGCAGCAGGGGCTCTTCGCTGAAACATTCGCCGACGAAGCCGGCCTCGACGCGGCGGTGAACGTCCTCGCGCAGCGACTATCGGAGGCAAGCCCCGATGCGATGGCGGAACTGAAGCGGGTGCTGTGGGAGGATGCCGCCCATTGGGACACGCTGCTTCCGCAACGCGCAGCCATCAGCGGCAGGCTGCTGTGCACGCCATATGCCAAGGAGGCCATCCGCGCCGTGCGGATGGCATAGGCCGGTCCTTCGCTCAGATATTGTCGAATTCGTACAGCGGGTCGATATGCGTTCCGGCCGGCATGTCGAAGATGGGCTTGATGAGGCCGTTGTTCAATCCATACACCCATCCGTGCAGGTCCGGGCGTTGTTCCGACTTCCAGGCCTTCTGTACGATGGAGGTCTTCGCCAGGTTCATCACCTGTTCCTGCACGTTCAACTCGATCAGGCGGTTGAGGCGCTGGTTGTCATCCATCGGCAGCGGCTCCAGGATGTCGCGGTGGATGCGGTAGACATCCTTGATGTTGCGCAGCCACTTGTTGATGATGCCCAGGTCGAGGTTGCCCATCGCCGCCTTCACGCCACCGCATCCGTAGTGGCCGCAGACGATGATGTGCTTCACCTTCAGTACCTCCACCGCGTACTGCAGTACGGACAGCAGGTTCAGGTCAGTGTGCACCACCATATTGGCGATGTTGCGATGGACGAAGATCTCGCCGGGCTGCGTGCCCGTGATGCGGTCGGCCGGTACGCGACTGTCGCTGCAGCCGATCCATAGGTATTCGGGAGTCTGTATGTGCTCCAGTCGGGCGAAGAACTCGGGGTCCTCCGTGAGCATCTCGGCGGCCCAGGCCTTGTTCTCGAGGAGCAGTCGCTCGTAGGGTTTCATGACTTTGTATTTTTTCAGGCCTCGGTGGCTGTCGATGCCGCGGCCTCGGGTTGATGGAAAAGCAGGTGTACTGACTTGTAGAGGCTCTTCTTCACCTCCACGGTGATGCCCTTCAAAGGGGCGTGGTGAATGAACTCGTTAATGACGTCGATGACGTCCTTGTCTATGAAGTCGGCCCGCGTGGCGTCAATGATGACGTAGGAGCCCTCCGGTACCTTCTCCAGCCCGTACTTCACGTGGGGCTTGTTGAGGAAGGAGACGTCCTTGCGCAGCCGGAAGAGGTATCGGTTGCCGTCATTCACCACGAAGACCGCGGAGCGGAAGTTGCTCCGCATCACGAAGAACAATCCGATGAAGATGCCTATGAGGATGCCGGTCAGCAGGTCCGTCAGTAGGATGGCCAGGATGGTGGCCGCGAAGGGGATGAACTGGTCCCAGCCCTTCTCATAGAACTCACGCATCATCGACCACTTGGCGAGCTTGTAGCCCGTGAAGATGAGTATCGCGGCGAGGGCCGAGAGGGGGATGCTGTTCAACAGGCCCGGGATGGCGATGACCGAGACGAGCATCAGCACGCCGTGCATCACGGTCGAGAGGCGGGTCATGGCCCCCGCATTCACATTGGCGGAGCTACGGACGATGACGGAAGTCACCGGCAGCCCGCCCATGAGCCCCGACACGATGTTGCCCAGTCCCTGCGCCTTCAGCTCCCTGTTGGTCGGCGTCACGCGCTTGTAGGGGTCCAGCTTGTCGACGGCCTCTATGCTCAGCAGGGTCTCCAGGCTGGCGACGATGGCGAGGGTGATACCACTCGTCCAGACGGCCGTCAGTGACAGCTTTGAGAAGTCCGGGAAGGACAACAGGCCTACGAAACCTTGCAGGGAACCGGAGATGGGAAGGTTCACGAAATGCTCCGGAGCCAGCGTGAACGAGCCTTCCAGGAATCGGGCCATCAGGATGCCGACCACCACCACCCACAGTGGGGCGGGGATCAACCGGAGTGGCTTGACACGCTTTAGGAACGGGAGCTCCCATGCCATCAGGATGGCCAGCGACACAGAACCAATGAGGCACGCAGCCGGGGAAAGGGCGGCGGCGGCGTTCAGCAAGGCCGAAAAAGTGTTCTCGCCTCCCTCGGAGAAGTTCTCATCACCCTCGAAGTCATGGTCGTAACCCACCAGGTGAGGGACCTGCTTGAGGATCAGAATCAGGCCAATGGCAGCGAGCATGCCCTTGATGACGGAGTTGGGCACATAATCACCCAGCATGCCGGCACGGGCGAAGCCCAGCAGCAGCTGCACCACGCCGGCGATGACGACGGACAGAAGGAATGCCTCGAAGCTGGGCAGGTTGCCGATGGCGGTGGCAACGATCACGGTGAGGCCTGCGGCCGGACCGCTGACGCTGAGCTGCGAGCGACTGAAAAGCCCGACCACGAGGCCGCCCACGATACCGGCGATGATGCCTGAAAACAGCGGCGCCTTCGAGCCAAGTGCTATGCCCAGGCAGAGGGGTAGCGCTACCAGCAGTACGACGACGGATGCGGGCAGGTCGTTACGATAATGTTTGAAGAATCGCTTCATGTGGGAGGATTGGGAAAGGGGGAGGGATAGCGGAGCCGGACCTTGCCGACTGGATCTCAGCAGCGAGGGTCCGGCGGAGGCGTAGGGATGTCGTCGGCGCCCCTGTCACCGATCCGGTCGCTGTCATGAGCCACCCTGTGCACGCCCTTGCCCGGCCGGATGCAACCGACTCTGGAGCCTCCATGCATGCCGGAATGACGGCTCTGAGGCGACTTCTCCCACTCGTTGTCTTCGGAATCGCCGATATCGGCGAT
>RGVM01000327.1 GCA_010027295.1 Chitinophagia bacterium | reverse complement strand
CAGAGGGCTGGAAACCCCATTGGAAAACGCATCTCGATACCGGCACTTGCCCGCGTTGCCTACCTTTGCGGCTCCCATTCACCTGACCAACCGTAAAACGATGGAGATCGGTATCGACAGTTTCGCCGCGCTTTTCACCAGGCCTGGCCAGCGGGCGCTGCGGGCCGACGAGTCCATCGCCAACCTGCTCGGCCGCATCGAGTTCGCCGACCGGGTGGGACTCGACTGCTTCGGCATCGGGGAGCACCATCGGAAGGACATGCTCGATGCCGCCAACACCCTGATACTGGCAGCGGCGGCGGCCCGCACCTCGCGCATCAGGCTCACCAGCGCCGTCACCGTGCTGAGTGCGGCCGACCCGGTCCGCGTGTTCCAGCAGTTCGCCACGCTCGACCTCATCTCCGGCGGCAGGGCCGAGATGATAGTCGGCAGGGGATCATCGATAGAGGCCTTCCCGCTGTTCGGCTACCGGCTCGAGGACTACGAGGAGTTGTTCACCGAGAAGCTGGACCTCCTGCTCCGCATCCGGGAGAACGAGCGGGTCACCTGGTCGGGGCGCTTCCGTCCGGCCATGGACGACCTACCCGTGTATCCGAGACCGCTACAGCCCAGGCTGCCCATCTGGGTGGGCGTGGGCGGCACGCCGGCCTCCTTCGCACGTGCCGGGCGACTGGGTCTCCCGCTCATGGTGGCCATCATTGGGGGCGAGACGCACCGCTTCGGACCGCTGGTCGATATGTACCGCGAAGCCTGGCTTAAGGCCGGGCACCCGGAGGGAGAGATGCGCGTGGGACTGCACGCGTTCGGATGGCTGGCCGACACCCGCGAACAAGCCGTGGAGGAGTTCTGGCCAGGATACTTCGAAAACATGAACCGCATCGGAAGGGAGCGCGGATGGTCGCCCATCACCCGAGGCCACTACGAAGCCCAGATCACCCGCAAAGGCGCCTTCCTGATCGGGACGCCCGAGGAGGTGGCCGAGAAGATACACGACCACGCGAAGGCGCTGGGCGGCATCGACCGGCTGTGCTTTATGATGGAGAACGCGGTGGTGCCCGACGAAAGGGTGCATCACACGATTGGACTGATGGGCACGAGACTTAAACCGCTGATCGCATAGGACGACAGATACCGAAAGACATGACGGGACAGGGTGCCCGTCTCCCCGGGATTTCTGTCATTCATGTTAACTTGGAGCCGGCCCATCACCTTCCAACAACGCACCGGGAGGGATCGGTGAAATGCAAAACGGAATGAACATGGACGCCTATACGAAAATGCTCGCCCTCTCGGCCGCCGCGTTCATCGCCTTCTACGGCGTACAGCGCTATGCTCTCCGCCGCGGTGGGTACCACTACACCGATGCCCCAGACGCCACCGCACGAAGGGCGAATACCACGCTCCTGGCAGCCGGGGTCATCCTGTTCTCCCTGTCATCCAGATGCTGGGACATGTGGATGGTTGCGGCACCCGCATACTCGGATATCCTCGCCTTTCCATCCGACGGGGGACTTCCCCTGACACCGCTGCTGGCCACCCTGGCGGCGACGGCAGGATACCTGAGCGCGCGAAAGGTCATCCGCGAAGGCCGTCAGCAGGACTTCCCGCCACCCTCCGCCTGGAGGCTCTATTTCCCGCTCAGGGCCATATTCATTCTCTCCTACGAGGCGTTCTTCCGCGGTACGCTGTTCTTCCCCCTGGTGGCTCTTTACGGCATCGCACCCGCCATCGTGGCGAACACGGTCCTCTACTGGGTGGCGCACATGCACGGCGACAAGGGCGAGAAGATCGGGGCCCTCGTCTTCGGACCCATCCTCTGCGGACTGGCCTTCCATCACGGCTCTATCTGGCCGGCCGCCATCGTGCATGTCGCACTCACCCTCTCCCACGAGATCCCCCTTGGCTTCCACGCCATCAAAATGTCAAAAGCCCGATAGCAATGAAGGTATTCCTCACCGGTTCCACAGGCTACGTCGGTAACCGACTCATGCGCGCCCTGCTCGACAACGGACACGAAGTGCACACCATCGTCCGGAACCCCGCCAAGACCCACCATGTCGACTTGCCGGGCGTCAAGGCTTTCAAGGGCGACCTCTCCGACGCCGCCGCCATTGAACGCGCGATGGAGGGCTGCGAGCAGGCCTATCACACCGCAGCACTGGCAAGACTCTGGTCGGCCGACATCAAACCCTTCATGGAGACCAACGTGGTGCCGCTGCGCGACAGGGCGTGGGCAGCGTCGTCTTCACCTCCAGCGCCTCCGTCCTCGGACCCTACAGGGACAAGCCGCTCGACGAAAACGACCACAGCCATGACGGATTCGAAAACGACTATGCGAAGACAAAGTACATGGCGGAAGAGATCGTGCGCAGCCACGCGACGGAGCGCATGAAGACGAGCATCGTCATCCCCACACGCGTCTACGGGGCCGGACTCATGACCCACAGCAACGCCATCAGCCGCATGCTGGAGGGCTTCCTCAAACGCAACACCAGCTTCGTGCCCGCCTGCCTCGACGTGGTCGCCAACTACTGCTATGTGGAGGATATCGTGCAGGGCCACCTGCTGGCCATGGAGAAGGGTGCTAACGGGGAAAGGTACATCCTGGGCGGCGAGAACGTGAGCTACCGCGACTTTTACGCGGCCGTGGCGGAGCACTCCGGCAAGAGCAACCTCGTGAAAGTGCCGCTCTGGGCCATGAAGGCGGCCGGTTATGTCAACCTCGCCGGCTACCATCTGTTCGGCAAGGACCCCGCCTTCACACCCGACATCCTCGGGCGTTTCTTCAGCAGCCGCTTCGTGAGTTCGGCAAAGGCAGAGCGGGAACTCGGCTACGCCATCACTCCCTTCAGGGAAGGCATCGGTCAAACCATACGGCAGATACTGTCACAATAAGGGACATCCGCATCAGGGGACGCTGCGGCCGCCATAGGTCTTTCTCACCCGGTAAATGCCACGGTGGGACACTTCGTGCTGGGTACGCATGCCGATGTCGGCGAGGATGCCGATGGTAATGAGCTGGATGCCGCCCAGCAGCAGGATCATCCCCAGTATGAGCAGGGGCTTGCCCCATATATCCTGCCCCATCACCTTGAGCCCGAGCAGGTACAGGTTCACTCCGACACCGGCCGCAAATGCCAGGAAGCCGGCCGTCCCGAAGAAGTGCATGGGCTTCTGCCCGTAGCGTCGCATAAAATAGATCAGGATCAGGTCGCTGATCACGCGGAAGGTGCGGGACAGGTTGTATTTGGAACGCCCGTAGCGGCGGGGATGGTGGCGTACGTCCACCTCCGTCATGCTGGCGCCCGACAGGCTGGCGATGGCGGGGATGAAGCGGTGCATCTCGCCGTGCAACTGCAGGTCGCGCGCGACCTCGGACTTCATCACTTTCAGCGTGCAGCCGAAGTCGCGCAGGGTAACACGGGTGATCCGCCGGATGAGCCTGTTGGCGATCCGGCTGGGGATCTTGCGGATCAGCATGCCGTCCTTCCTGTCCTGCAAGGGAGTTGGTGCCACGGCGATCGATGAGATTCTTGAAATGCGACCGTACAAGAGCATTGATGACCTCCTCTGGAATGAGGATGGCACATGGCGCCACAGCAAGTTCAATAAGAAGGCGCTGGAGTCTCTGATCAAGATCCGGGCATTCGGGTCGATGGATATGGTTGGCGAGGGAAAGACCTTCAGCTCATACCGCCAGATGCATGATATCGTGATTGGATCTGCTGACCAGCTGAAGAAGCGCACAAAGAAGGAACCTCTCTACGGGAAGAACAAGCTCAAGGAGCTCCTCGGTGATTTGATGCAAGC
>RGVM01000326.1 GCA_010027295.1 Chitinophagia bacterium | reverse complement strand
GGACGGCGATGGAGGTGAGGCGTGGGTCCGATGCGGACTTGAGGTGGTCGACGAAGTCCTTGGCGAGATAGAAGAAGGCCGACTGCCCGCCGTTGAGCTGGCTGCCTACGTCGTTGGCGAAGTTGGCGTTGTGGCGGATGACGACGTTGTCTGTGTTGCTCGTCATGAGTCCACCGGTGACGGCCTTGGCCACATAGGCCTGAGCCACGGCGGGCTTCACCTTGGAGAGGCGCATGGCCGCGCGCAGCAGCAGCGAGTTGCCGATGCGCTTCCATGTGGGGATGTCACCGGCGAAGAGGACTTCCTGCGTGACACGCGTCTTGGTGGCGTCGAGGGCGGCCGTGGCCGACTCGAGCTCATTGAGGATGTCGGTGTAGATGGCCTCCTGGGCGTCGTACCGGGGCTTGGAAGTGCCATCGAGGGCCCCTCTGCCGGCTTCCTTGTAGGGTATGTCCCCATACGTGTCCGTCAGCAGCATGAAGCAGTATGCCTTCCATATCCGGGCGGTGTGGTAGAGGTTGGAGCGGTTGGGGTCGTTCTTGGTCTTCTCCACCACGTCCACCAGGTCGCGCGTGATGCTGCGGTAGTAGCGCTGCCAGTTTCCGGCGGCGACACTGCGGTTGTCCTGGTTGTAGTTGGCGGCCGAGCCCTGCCCGCTGAAGGGTGTGATCATCTGCTTGACGATGGTCGTCTCGTAGCTGAGGTTCCCGTAGGTGAACGCGCTGTTGACGATGGCGTTGTTGAGCTGGAAGACGGGGTCGACGGATGTGAGGGCGACCGGGTTGACGTTCATCGCGTCGAAGCCCTTGTCGCATGCCGTGAGGCAGGCGAGGCTCGCGATGATGGCGATTTTTCTGATTGTCCTTTCCATGTGTTCGTTATTTATGGCGATGACGGTCAGAATCTGATGTTCAGGTTGAAGCCGACGTTGCGGGTGATGGGAAGACCGGTGGCCTCGAGGCCCATCAGGTTATCGGAGGGCAGGCCGAACTGCTCGGGGTGGATGTTCTCGACCCACTTGCGGAGCACGAGTACGTTGCTGGCGACGGCACTTAGGCGGACGCCCTTGACGAAGTCGACCTTCTTGAGGAAGCGCGTGAGGTCGTAGCCGGCTGTGACCTGGCGCAGCTGCCAGAGGCCTGCGTCGGCGACGAACGGCTCAGCGATGTTCTGGCTGCGGACAGTCTCGTAGTAGGCCTGCACGCCCGACTGCACAGTGTTCTTCTGTCCGTTCGGCAGTACGCCGTCACCCACGACGTAGCCCTGGGCGCGGCCGACGAGTGTGGCCTTGTGGAGTCCATGCCTCCAGGCGTTGAAGTTGGTGCCAGATATCATCTTGTGCCCGAGTTTGAAGTCGATCAGGAACGAGAGCGAGACACCGTGGATATTGAAGGTGTTGGTGATGCCACCCGTCCAGACGGGTAGGGCGCTGCCGAAAGCTATGGGGTTGGTCGTGCGCAGGGGCCTTCCGTTGCCGGCGTCGAAGACCTGCTGTCCGGAGGCGTCGCGCAGGTAGCCGTAACCGTAGAGCTGGCCGAGGGGCTTGCCCACCACCTGCCGCAGCTCGCCCGTGAACTCACCCACGCCCACGGTGATGATGGTGTCGCCGACGCCGGTGCCGAGGCTCAGCACCTTGGACTGGTTGTAGGCGCCGTTGAGGTTCACATCCCAGGAGAAGTTGCGGCCCTTCACGGCGCGGATGTTGAACATGGCCTCCAGGCCGCGGTTTCGGCTCTCGCCCACGTTGACGAGCTGACGCTGGTAGCCGGAAGCGTCGGATATCTGGGCCTGCAGGATCTGGTCGGAGGAGAGTTTGTCGTAGTAGCTGACCTCCATGGCCAGCCGGTTCCCGAAGAGCCTGGCCTCGATGCCCACCTCCTTCTCGGCGACGCGCATGGGCCGCAGGTTGGGGTTGGGCACCACGGAGGCGTTGATGGTGGCGAGCGACTGCAGCGTCCCCGATGTATTGGGGAACTGCAGCGGGTTGATGGCGTAGAAGAGGCTGTTGGAATAGGGCGGAACATCAGTGTCGCTGCCCACTTCGGCGTAGGCCACGCGCAGCTTGGCATAGTCGACCCAGGCGGGCATGGCGTCGCGGAAGGCGTCGGAGAGGATGAAGCTGGCCGTGACGGAGGGATAGAGGATGCTCCGGTTCTGCGGCGAGAGGGTGGAGAACCAGTCGTTACGCACCGTCCCATTCAGGTAGAGGAGGTTGCGCCACGAGAGTTCGGCAGACCCGTAGACGGAGTTCACCTGCCGCTCGGACACTTCCTGTATAGGCTGCAGCAGTCTCCCGTTAGCCAGCGTATATATACCGCGGGTGTAGAAGTCCTGCACGAGCACGTTGTTCCTGTCAAGCCTTCGGTTCATCTGGTTTCCACCGGCCATCAGATCGACGGAGAAATCGCCGAACTTCTGTTTCGCTCCGAGCAGGATGTCGGTGTTGAGCTCGCGGAAGCGGCGCTCATCCTGTACATACTGGCCATTGACGAAGCCGGGCGGCGCGGGTGCCTGCCGCTGGCTGCCGGTGGGTAGGTTGTACTCCTGGGATCGGGCGTAGTAGTCCTGTCCGACTCGACCCTGCAGGTAGAGCCACTTGGCAATATCGTACCGCACGGTCAGGTTGCCGAAGAAACGGTCGCGGTTTTGCTTCTCGAACCTCGACAGGGCGAAGTAGGGATTGGTACGGTTGGTGAAGCGCGACCATGACACTTCGTTGCCGACGGCGTCGAAGGCGTACTTCTTCAGCAGGTCCATCGGCATGGAGTTGGCCATGTTGTAGATGATGACAGGGCTGTAGTCCTGCTCGGCGATGTTGGGCGGGTTGTTGCGCCGCTCGTTGGAATAGCTGATGTTCCCGCTGACAGTGAGCTTTTTCGCAAATGTCTGAGTAAAGCCGAGGTTGATGTTCTTCCGGTCGAAGTCGGACCCTGGCAGGATGGCCGTAGAGCGCATGTTGGAGACCGAGAGGCTCATCCCGCCGAACTCGCCGCCGGAGGAGACGGTGACGGAGTTTGTCATCGTCGATCCGTTGCGGTAGAATTGGCGGATCTGGCCCCGCTGGGGCTCGTAGGGTACCACCTGGTTGTCGAAGAGCACCTGGGTGAGGCCGGGTGCGAACTTCTCGCCGAAGCTCCATTGTCCCGAGGTGGGGAATGGTGTGGTGGGCCTGACGCCGTTCTCACCCTGACCGTACTCGTACTGGTAGTCGGTGTAGTCGAGCGGCGTCTCGTGGTTGTAGTTGGTATTCACCTCGATGCCGATGCCGGAGCCCTTGCTGCGGGTCTTGGTAGTGATCATGATGACACCGTCCTTGGCACGGGAGCCGTAGAGGGCGGAGGCGGCCGCACCCTTCAGGACCGTCATCGACTCGATGTTGTCGGGGTCGATGCTGCTGAGGCCGTCGCCGCCGTCGGAGGTACGGTTGCTGCCGCGCTCAGAGATGTCACCACGCGCGCCGAAGTTGGTGTTGTCGATGGGGACGCCGTTGATGACGATGAGGGGCGAGTTGTTGGCGCCGAAGGACGACTGGCCGCGGATGCGGATCTTGCTGGTGCCGGCCGGACCGGAGCCCATGGAGGTGATGTTGACGCCCGCGACCTTTCCGGTGAGTGCGTTCATGAAGCTGGAGCTGCGGTTGACGGTTATCTGGTCCGTAGCTACCGAAGCCGTCGCATATCCGAGGCTCTTCTGCTCCCTGCGTATGCCGAGTGCCGTCACGACGACCCCCTGCATGCTGGCGTTGGCTTCCGAGAGGGTAATGTTGATCGATCCTCCGGCGATGCGCACCTCCCTCGGTGCGAACCCGAC
>RGVM01000325.1 GCA_010027295.1 Chitinophagia bacterium | reverse complement strand
CAGCATCAGCTTCCTCTTCCTGCTCGTGGCATACCTCGCCCTCTCGAGCCTAAGGTTCCCGGATGTCCTCCTCGTCGAGGTCTACCGCACCGATACAAGGCACGTGCTCGACTCGCTGGCCACGGCGGTCGTGGTACTGGCCTTCTTCCGCATGCTGCTGCGGGGGGTGGATTACATCGCCAGCGAGATGGAGAAAAAGGCCGACCTGACGCCGGACCGCACCGATAACCAACTGGTCGTCTTCTCGCGCGACTTCCTCAAGGTGGTGCTCGCAATCATAGGCATCCTGTCCCTGCTTCGCTTCGCCTTCGACCAGGACATCACGAAGATTCTCGCAGGCCTAAGCCTAGCGGGTGCCGCCATCGCCCTGGCGGCTCGGGAGAGCCTGGAAAACCTGATCGCCTCCTTCATCATCTTCTTCGACAAGCCTTTCTCCATCGGCGACGTGCTGAAGACCAACACCGTCACCGGGACGGTCGAGAAGGTCGGGCTGCGCAGCACTCGTATCCGCACGGCCGACAGCACTTTCGTCACCGTTCCCAACAAGCAGATGGTGGACACAACGGTGGACAACCTGAGTCGCCGCACGCACCGTCGGGTCGAGCTGAAACTGGAGGCCGACATCGCGACGGATGCCGCTCGCATCGGCACACTGGTGGAAGAATTCCGAAGGCTGCTGGCAGAACAGCCTTGCCGGGGTGCTCAGGCGCACCTGGCCGACATCACGGCCGATGCCTATGTGATTGTCTGCGAATACCTCACAGAACCTATCGAACTGGAGGCTTTCTACCGTCTTCGCAACGATATCAACCTTGCGCTCATGCGAAAGATGGCTGATTCGGGCGTTGCGATGGCGGGTGCTGAGCGAAACTTTAGAGGGCGGTAATGACCAGGAAAAAAGGCCCTCAGGCTGACGGGGAGCGGCTGACCAGCGACTCCCGAATGCCCACTAGGAAACTGCGAATCCTGCGCAATGTCTCGATGGCCTCTACCCTCTCCCGACCCCTCGTATTCTGGCGGATGTATTCGCGCGCTCCTTCGATGGTGAACCTTCGCTCACGGAGCAGATGGTAGATGAGACGGACGGTCTTGATGTCGTCGGGGCGGAAGAACCGGTCGCCCTTCCGGTTCTTGCGCAGGTCGAGGATGTCGAATTCCGACTCCCAGTAACGTAGCACCGACACTTTCACCTGGAACATTGCGGCGACCTCACCGATGCCATAGTACTGGCGGGTGTAGAGTACCTCGTCCGGCGGAAGCTCGATGGCAAAAGACTCTCTTACGGCATGACGAGACTGCCTGCGGCTCCGCTTTAGTGCCGTAGGAGCCGTGATCCCGGCGAATTCCACTTCTGGCGATGTTTGCGGCACGGGAGGTGGATCGGGAGGCGCCGCCTCCACATGCATGACAGAAATTTTGGCTGCTTCGGACGCAGGCACCGACTCGGTCACGGGCACGAACTCGGGCTCGGGTACCGGCACGGGAGACACCTCCCTTACAGAGGTCTCTTCACCAAAGAGTTCCAGTTGCCTGAACTTCATGGGCCAATATTAACGAAATAGCTGCCGCTGTAAGGCGCAAGTTGCTCACATCCCCGCAGTGGGAGGACATCAGTCGAACGACTGGTTGCTCGAACCTGCCAGCTTGAGGATCTGCTGGTACTGTTCAGGGGAGAGGTCGTTGTAGAAGAAATAGATCGGGTCCACGGGCCTACCGTACTTGTGGACCTCGTAATGAAGGTGTGGGCCGGTCGATTTCCCTGTATTTCCAACCCATCCAATGACCTCGCCGCGCTTGACCGACTGACCGGCCTTAGCCTTCACGCGGAACATGTGTCCGTATAGCGTCTCATATCCGAAGCCGTGTCCCACGATCACATGATTGCCATAGCCGTTGCCGCTGTTGCCGGCTGACCTGACCACGCCGTCGGCCGTCGCATAGATGGGCGTGCCCTGCGGCGCCGCGAAATCGAGGCCTGCGTGGAACTTGACCGTCTTGTACACAGGGTCTATTCGGTACCCGAAACCCGATGCGATGCGTTTCAACTCGCGGTTGTTGAGCGGCTGGATGGCAGGGGTGTGGGCCAGCATCTTCTCCTTGTCCTTCACGAGCTTCTCGATCTCGTCGTATGACTTGTTCTGGAAGCGCATGCGGTTGACGATGCTGGTCATGGTTGAGGCGAGGGAATGGGCCAGCTCGTTCTCATCCATCGACGACACGAGGTTGAATTCCTTTTCCCGCTCGATCTGACGGGCCCTCGCGCTGTCAGGCACCGGGTTCGCCTCGAAGATGGTCCGGTACACCTCGTTGTCGCGCTTCTCGAGCTCTCCCAGCCGCTGTTGCATGTCCTTCACCTTGCCGTTGAGCTCCTCGAAATCCTGCTGCGACCGTTCGTACTGCAGCCGTAGGACCCTCTCCTTGGGCGAGTCGAGGAAGCGGAACGCGAAGGCTACGACGATGAGTCCGGACACGATGGCCGTAGCCACGAACCCCAGGATGCGTAGCAGCACGATGCTCAGGGGCACGACATGCCTCTCATACCGGAGTGTGGTGGGATTGTAGACGTATTTGGCCCTTTTGTTCATCGTGCGCCGCAGACCGTCGGGACAGCGGTCCCGGCTCAGAAACGTGGAATGACGTAATTTTGTATGCCTTTCGGGCAAATATAGCCCTTGCAACAAAAATCGGCCCAATTTCCCAACCCCCCACCGTGATGACCTCTGCCGACATCCGCCGGAAGTTTCTCGATTTTTTCGCCTCCAAAGGCCATCATATCGTGCCATCGGCCCCGATAGTGGTGAAGGACGACCCCACGCTCCTCTTCACCAATGCAGGCATGAACCCATTCAAGGACTATTTCCTAGGAAATAGGAAGGCTCCCTACCCCCGTGTGGCGGACACGCAGAAATGCCTACGCGTGAGCGGCAAGCACAACGACCTCGAGGAGGTCGGTGTCGACACCTACCACCATACGATGTTCGAGATGCTCGGCAACTGGAGCTTCGGCGACTATTTCAAGAAAGAGGCCATCGAGTGGAGCTGGGAACTCCTCACCGAGGTCTACGGCATCCCCCGCGACCGACTCTACGCCACGGTCTTCCAAGGCGACCCCTCCGAGGGACTGCCCCCTTCTAGCATCGCGCTCGCCAAATGGAAGGAGATCCTTCCCGAGGAACACATCGTCTTCGGCAACAAAAAGGACAACTTCTGGGAGATGGGCGAGACGGGCCCCTGCGGCCCCTGCAGCGAGATACACGTGGACTGCAGGTCCGATGAAGAGCGCGCCAAGCTGCCCGGACGCGAACTCGTGAACAAGGACCATCCGCAGGTCATCGAGATATGGAACAACGTCTTCATGCAATTCAACCGCATGAAGGACGGCTCGCTCGTCCCCCTGGCGCAGACCCACGTCGACACGGGCATGGGCCTTGAGCGACTCGTACGGGTCCTACAAGGCAAGACCTCCAACTACGACACCGACCTGTTCACTGGCACCATCGCACTCACGGAAACGCTCACACGCAAATCCTACACGGGCGGCGATGGCCGTTCAGACGTGGCCTTCCGCGTCATTGCCGACCACATCCGCGCCATCGGCTTCACGATCGCCGACGGGCAGCTGCCCTCCAACACGGGGGCCGGCTACGTCGTGCGCCGCATCCTGCGGCGTGCGGTACGCTACTACCATTCCTACCTGCAGCACCGCGAGCCCCTGCTCTGCCGCCTCATGCCGCAGCTGGCCGAACAGTTCCTTACGGTGTTTCCCGAGCTTCACCAGCAGCTCGACTTCGTCGTCCGCGTCGTGCGTGAGGAGGAGGAGTCCTTCCTCCGTACCCTCGA
>RGVM01000324.1 GCA_010027295.1 Chitinophagia bacterium | reverse complement strand
GGCCTGGTTGTGGTGGCCGGGCTATGGTTCTTCATGAACCGTGGGGGATGCGGTGGTCTCGGTGGACTGCTGCAGGATCTGCCTGCGTTGACGACGGGCGGCTTCCTCGACCCGCGCCAGTTCGAGAAGGCGGATATCTACGAGGCGCTGGCAGACGACGAGGGTCGCAACCCCCTGCCCGAAAGTGCCAGCCTGGCATCCTACGCACCCCCCGTTGGCAACCAGGGCCGTCAGGGCTCTTGCGTCGCCTGGAGCAGCGCGTATGCCGCCAGGTCCATCCTGGAAGCCGTGAGGAACGGCCGGAAGGGGGAGATCTACAGTCCGGCCTTCCTCTACAACCAGATAGGGCTTGAGGACTGCCAGGGCAGCTATATAGGGCGTGCTATGGAATACATGACGCGCCAGGGATCGGTCCCGTTGGAAGACTTCCCATACGACGAGAACGACTGTACCCGCCAGCCCGACGGCAGTCTCATCCAAGAGGCGTCCTCGCGGCGGATGCGCGGTTTCACGCGTCTGACGCCGGGCGACCGCAACGACGCCGTGGACCTGCGTGCGATACGCGAACACCTCTCGCAGGGCTCGCCCGTCGTGATCGGCATGATGGTGGGCCGGAGTTTCATGCAAGACATGGTCGGGAAGGAGCTATGGACACCCGGACTCGACGACAGGGGCTTCATGGGGATGGGCGGCCATGCCATGTGTGTGGTGGGCTATGACGACAACCGCCATGGCGGCGCCTTCCAGCTGATGAACAGCTGGGGGCCTGAGTGGGGCGTCAATGGTTTCGCCTGGGTGCGGTACGGCGATTTCAGTCATTTCGTGAGGGAGGCCTACGGACTCGAGCCTATGCCGCGCGCCGCAGGGTCGCGACAGCCGAAGCTGACATGCGAGGTCGGTCTGGTCCGGGTGGAGCCCGAAGCGGGCAGGATGGTGCCCCGCGGCCATATTCCGCTCCGGCGGGAGGAGGACCGTAGCTGCGTCACGCGCACCCCCCTCGCCATCGGCACCCGCTTCAAGGCGGAAGTGCGCAACAGTGACGAATGCTATGTCTACATCTTCGGGAGCGAGACCGACGGGAGCGCCTACACCCTCTTCCCGTATCCGAGTCGGGAAGACCCCTCCAAGACCCGATACTCGCCCTTCTGCGGGATATCGGGCTACCGCCTGTTCCCCCGCGACAAGAGCATGACGCCCGACAGCGTCGGCCGGCGCGACGAGATCGCCGTCGTCGTGTCGAAGCGGGAGCTCGACTGGCATGCCATCCAGCAGGACATGAACCGTGTGCCTGGGCGTGCGTTCCGCGAGCGACTGGTGGACGCGCTGCCGGCCAAGGCGGCGATGGGGCCGATGGGAGTGTCGGACGAAGGGGCCATCCGGTTCACCGTCGACAACCGGGAGGATGCGCTGGCCTGGTGTCTCGTCCGGGTCGACAAGCGTTGAGGTCTGACGGGAATCAGGGAACGGCTGCGGAAATTGTCCTACTTTGATACCATGGAAGCCACCAAGAGATTCCTCGCCAAGGCCAACAACCCCTGGGTCTTCAACCTCTTCCTGCTGATTCGCCTGCCGGCGGCGTACATCAGCGGCGTACGCCTCCGGAGCGTGACCGAGCAGGAGGCCGTGGCCACCGTTCCCTACCGCTGGCTGTCCCAGAACCCCTTCCGCTCCATCTACTTCGCCTGCCAGGCGATGGCCGCCGAACTCAGCACCGGCATCCTCGCGATGGCCCACCTGCAGGGGCGGCAGCCCGCCGTGTCGATGCTGGTGGTCGGCCTGGAGGCGGATTTCCACAAGAAGGGCGTCTCGACGGTGCGGTTCACCTGCCGCGACGGGGAGGCCATGCGCAGCGCCGTCGAGCGGGCGGTGGCCACGGGCGAGCCCCAGACCCTCACCGCCACCACCGTGGGGGAGGATGCCGACGGCAGAGCCATCTCCACCTTCCGCATCACATGGTCATTCAAGGCGCGGACCACGGCTTCCAGATAGCGGCAACGCATACACGAAAACCATCGCATGAAGATATCCTTCCATGGCGCCGCCCGGACGGTGACCGGCTCCAAGCACCTGCTGACCCTCTCCGACGGGAGGCGCATCCTTCTCGACTGCGGCATGTTCCAGGGCATGGGCAAGGAGACCGACGCCATGAACCGGCACTGGGGCTTCGATCCCCGGGAGGTGGACGTCATGGTGCTCTCGCACGCCCACATCGACCATAGCGGCCTCATCCCCAAGCTCGTCTCCGACGGCTACAAGGGGAAGATCCACTGCACGCCGGCCACGAGGGACCTCGCCACGGTGCTGCTCGAGGATTCCGCCGGCATCCAGGAGGACGACATCAAGTATGCCAACAAGATACGCGTGTCGAGGGGGCAGCCGCCCCTCAAGCCGCTCTACACCGAGGCTGACGCGCGCGCCGCGGCGGAACGCTTCCACGTCGTCGACTATGGCGGATGGTTCCCCATCTCCGAGGGCGTCGACCTCATGTTCACCGACGCGGGCCACATCATCGGCAGCGCAGCCGTCCACCTCCGCATCAACGACCAGGGACGGAAGCGCCAGCTGACCTTCTCGGGCGACGTGGGCCGCTACCGCGACATGATCCTCAAGTCGCCCGAGACCTTCCCGCAGTCCGACTACGTCATCCTCGAGTCCACCTACGGCAACAGCCTTCACGACCTGCACACGCCCACCGTCGACATCCTCCTCGAATGGATCGAGAAGACCTGCCTGCACAAGAAAGGAAAGCTCATCATCCCCGCCTTCAGTGTGGGCAGGACGCAGGAGATCCTGTACAGTCTCAACCAGCTCGACATCGAGCGGAGGCTGCCCGACCTGGACTATTTCGTCGATAGTCCCCTCAGCATCAAGGCCACGGAGATCGTCAAGAAATATCCCGCATACTTCAACGCCACCATTCGCAAGGTGCTGGAGAAGGACAACGACCCATTCGGTTTCCCGGGCCTCAAGTACATCCGGACGGTGGATGAGTCGAAGCTCCTCAACTTCCGCCCCGACCCCTGCGTCATCATTTCGGCGAGCGGCATGGCCGAGGCCGGGCGTGTCAAGCACCACATCAACAACACGGTGGAGAACAGCCGCAACTCGATTCTTATGACGGGTTACTGCGAACCGCATTCGCTGGGCGCCCGGCTCCTCTCGGGGCGCAAGGAGGTGGGGATCTACGGTGTCCAGCGCGAGGTGCACGCCGAGGTGGGCAGCATCCGGAGCATGAGCGCGCACGGCGACTACGAGGACCTCAGCCAGTTCCTTGCCTGCCAAGATCCTCGGCAGATACGCAAGCTCTTCCTAGTGCACGGGGAGTACGATGTGCAGGAGGACTTCCGGCAGCGTCTTGTCCACAAGGGTTTCACCGATGTGACGATTCCGGAGATGCATTACAGCGTCGGCCTCGACTGATCCTGTCCTCAGCCGTATCGTTCCACTTCGAAGGCGGAGATGTCTACCGACGTGGGCTTCCCACTCAGTATTTCTTCCACCAACCGTCCCGTGCCTGCGGCGAGGGTGATGCCGATCATGGCGTGCCCGCCTGCGACGACCAGGTTGTCGTAACGGCTGTGGCGACCGATATAGGGAAGCCCGTCGGGACTGAGGGGCCTGTATCCATGCCAGATGCGTTCCGGAGGGGGGAGGCTGACCTCCAGCGAGGGGTAGTAGTCCCTCGCCCCTGCGAAGATCGCCTGGGCGCGCTTGAGTAGGGTGGGGGAGCCGATACCGCTGATCTCCATGGTGCCGCCCATTCGGAGGTCGCGTCCCATCGGTGTCATGGCCACGCGCCTGTCGACGAGGATAGCCGGGTAGCGCAGGTTCTTCTGCATC
>RGVM01000323.1 GCA_010027295.1 Chitinophagia bacterium | reverse complement strand
GGCTGCTCTCCAGAGCCATCCGAGACGGACTTTCACTCTACGCCATCCATACGAACCTCGACAATGTCATCGGCGGCATCAATGGATGGCTGGCCGACCTCTTCGGTCTCGTTGACAGGACCGTGCTACAACCGATGCCGGGCCGGTTGTTCAAACTCCACACTTTTGTGCCCGACAGCCACCTCCCCGCGGTCCGTCAGGCACTCTTCGACGCCGGAGCCGGGCATATCGGAAACTATTCAGGCTGCAGCTTCTGGACGGGCGGTACGGGCAGCTTCCGCGCCGAGGAGGGCGCCGACCCTTGGGTGGGCGGCATCGGAGAGGACCACCACGAGCCCGAGCAGCGACTGGAAATGGTATTCCCGGCCTGGCGTGAACGGCCAGTGGTAGCCGCACTAAAGGCTGCTCACCCCTACGAGGAAGTGGCATACGACATCGTTCGGTCTGAAAACCTCCTCCCCGGGGTCGGTGCCGGACTGATCGGCCGCCTGCCCGTCCCCCTTACCGAGGCGGAACTCCTGCGGACCGTCCATGATCGTTGCGGCATCCCTTCCATCCGGCACAGCCCATTGACGGGCCGGATTGTCGAGCGTCTGGCCCTGTGTGGCGGGGCAGGCGGCCGATGCCTTCCTGACAGCCGACCTGAAATACCACGATTTCTTCCTCCCCGACGGCCGGATGCTACTCGCAGACATCGGGCATTTTGAGAGTGAACAGGGCTTCATGGAGGGCGTCCGTAGGCACCTTGCCGATAATTTCCCTACCTTTGCAATCCTGAAAACGGAGAGAACCACCAATCCCGTCAACTACCACCCCTCTTCCATATGGCCAACGTAAAGGAATACTCGATCGAGGAGAAGCTCATCTCCCTGATGAATGTCCAGAAGATCGACAGTAAGCTCGACGAGACCAAGATCCTCAAGGGCGAGCTCCCGAACGAGGTCCGCGACCTCGAGGACGAGATACAGGGCAGGACTGCGAGAGTGACCAGGATCGAAGAGGAGATCAACGGCATCAACGAATTCATCGCCGATAAGGAGAACGCCATCAAGGAGAGCGAAGCGCTCCTCGAGAAATACAAGAAACAGAGCGACAACGTCAAGAATAACCGCGAATACGAGGCCCTGAATAAGGAGATGGAGATGCAGGACCTCGACATCAAGCTCGCCAACAAGCATATCTACGACGCTAAACAGGAGCGCGATGACAAGGCCAGGTCCCTCGAAGTCGCCCGTAAGGACCTGAATGCCAAGGACGCCAACCTCAAGCACAAGAAGTCCGAGCTCGAGAAGATCATTGCCGAGACCGAGAAGGAGGAATCCGAATACTCCGCACTCTCCAACAAGGCCAGGGAAAAAGTGGATTCACGCCTGCTAGCGTCGTACGATCGTATCCGCAACAGCTACCGGAACGGCCTTGCCGTGGTCTCCATCGTGAGGGATGCCTGCGGCGGATGCTTCAATGCCTTCCCGCCCCAGCGCCAAAGCGAAGTGCGGCAGCGCAAGAAGATTCTCGTCTGCGAAAACTGCGGCCGGATCCTCGTCGATGCCGAACTCGAGGCCCAGGTGACGATCTGACGAAATCCATTTCCTCGGGGAAAAATCCCTGTCACGGGGATAATTTTTCCCCATCCTCCCCCACGCCTTTCCTACGGGCGCTGCGTACTTTTGAGGTATGTTGTCAAAGTTGCTCGTTCGGAACTACGCCATCATCGACACCCTCGAGGTCGCATTCTCCGATCATTTCAACATTATCACGGGCGAGACGGGTGCGGGCAAGAGCATCCTTGTCGGAGCCCTCGGGTTGGTGCTGGGTGACAGGGCCGATGTATCCGTCCTGCGCGACAACTCCTCCAAGGCGATCGTGGAGGCCGTCTTTACCGATGCAGAGCGTCCCGCCCCAGTGGGATATAGACCCCTCCGAGGAGCTCATCCTTCGGCGAGAGGTCGCCGCCACCGGGAAGTCCCGCGCTTTCGTCAACGATACACCTGTCAACCTCTCCCAGCTGCAGGCCATCGCCGCACGCCTGGTGGACATGCATCAGCAGTTCGATACACTCGACCTGGCCCGTGACGATTTCCAACGCCAAGTCCTGGATGCGGTCTGCGGTCATGAGGACGCCCTGCGTTCCTACCGCAGCGCCTACCATGCCTATACCGGACTCAAGCGGCGCCTCGAGGAACTCCGCACCGCCGTCGAGGCCGGCAATCGCGAACTCGACTACGACCGTTTCCTCTGCGACGAGCTCCGGGAGGCAGGATGGGGGGAGAACGAGATGGAGGCACTGGAGGCGGAGTTGCGCATGCTCTCACACGCCGACCAGATCCGCAACGTGCTCTCCCGTGTCTGTTACGAGCTGGCCGACAGCGAACAGCCGCTGGTACAGCAGTTGAAGGCCCTGCTGAACCAGCTCCAGTCTCTGGGTCCCGTGCATCGGGCCCTTCCCGCACTGTCCGCCCGGCTGGAGTCGGCCTTTCTGGAACTGCGCGACATTTCCGGGGAGCTGCAGGACATCGCTGACGGGGCGCAGTCGGACCCTGCCCGGATGGACGAGGTCTCGACCCGCATCGCTCTCGGACAGCGGCTGATGAAGAAGCACGGCGTCCGAACCTCCGCCGAGCTGATGGAGGTCCACTCCCGGCTAGAACAGCGCCTAGCTGCCGTGCGCGACGCGGGCGTAGAGATGGCCGCTTTGGAGAAGCAGGTTCAGGAGGCCTTCGCAAGGGCCCAGACGTATGCCTCGACTCTTACCGCCAACCGCCGCCGGCAGGCGGGGCCACTGGCGGAGCGGACCGGGGAGCTCTTGCAGCGCGTCGGCATGCCCAATGCATCGATACGGGTGGAGTTGCATGAAGTGCCCCTCTGCGAGGGAGGTTCTGAACAGGTCCGATTTCTCTTCGACGCCAATCGCTCCCAGCGCTTCGAACCGCTCAGCAAGGTGGCCAGTGGCGGTGAGCTCAGCCGCCTCATGCTGGTGATCAAATCGCTCGTCGCCCGGTCGCTGGACATGCCCACTCTCATCTACGACGAGATTGACGCGGGCATCAGCGGTGAGGCCGCCCGCCAGGTAGGCATCCTCATGAAGGAGCTGGCTGCCGGCCATCAGGTGCTGTCCATCACCCACCAGCCCCAGATAGCCGCCAGGGCCGACGCACATTTCCATGTCTTTAAGGAGGAGGCCGGGGGCCGCATCCAGACTCGGATCCGCAGGCTCGACGAGGCCGGCCGGGTGGACGCCATCGCCCGCATGATGGGCGGGGAGAAGCCATCGGCCGTCGTCTTCGAGAACGCCCGGGAACTGATAGGGGAGGGCGCAGACGCGAGGAAGCCGGCGACGGTTCGCAGAAAATGATGCTGCGCCTACGGACAGCGGATAAGCCCTATTTACACTATTTTTGAGCCAACCTAACGATTATGCCGAACCAACTGCTGCAGGGAAAGAAGGGCATCATCTTCGGAGCCCTCGACGAGAAGTCCATCGCCTGGAAGACAGCTCTCCAATGCCATGCCGAAGGAGCCTCCCTCGTGCTCACGAACGCCCCTGTGGCCCTGCGGATGGGTGAGATCAACCGCCTGGCCGAGGCTGTGCAGGCGCCAGTCATAGCGGCCGACGTTGTCAACATGGACGATCTCCGGAAACTATTCGAACAGAGTATGGCGCATTTCGGCGGTGGTGTCGACTTCATCCTGCACTCCATCGGAATGAGCCTCAACGTCCGCAAGGGGAAGCACTATACCGAGATGGACTACGGCTTCAACCAGCGCACACTCGACATCTCCGCCATGTCGTTGCACCGGGTCCTACGCACGGCTTGGGATATGGACGCCATCAACGAATGGGGCAGCGTCGTGGCCCTCACCTATATCG
>RGVM01000322.1 GCA_010027295.1 Chitinophagia bacterium | reverse complement strand
GGAAACCTTCCTTTTGAGGGTAATGACAGACCTTGGGGACAACTTGCGGATGGTGGCCATGGGGGGCTGCTGTGGCCTGTAAAAAAACATATCTTTGCCCGCCCCGACGGAACCGAGGCAGGTCCCCGGCCACGGGCATTACAGGAATCAACCCGTTCTACGTATGCAATTCAAAGGACTGATCCGCTTCTTCGCCATCGCGCTGATACTGATATCGGTGTTCCAGCTGCATTTCACCTGGGTGGTGCGCAACCACGAGTCGAAGATGGAGAAGAAGGCCAGGGCGCATGTCGACGCCGCCTTCCCCAAGGCCGATGCCGAACAGCGCGAGGCCGAGTACAAGAAACGCCTCCGCCGACTGCTCGACAGCACCCGCGAGATGACCGTCACCTACGGCACAACCGGGGCCATCTCCTACCAGAAGGCCAAGGAGCAGGAGCTCAATCTGGGCCTTGACCTGCAGGGCGGCATGAGCGTAACCCTTGAGGTGGAGTTGGAAGGGCTGCTCCGCTCGCTGTCCAACAACCCGAAAGACCCTGGATTGAACAAGGCCCTCGCAACGGCCATCAGCCGCAAGTCGAACAGCGATGCCGATTTCATCACCCTCTTCTCGGAGGCATACCGTGAGCAGAACCCCAACGGCCGGCTGGCATCGGTCTTCGCCGGCTCCGGCCAGCGGACCATCAAGATCAACGACTCCGACAACGACGTGATCACCAAGCTGCAGGCCTACGCCGAAGGCGCGATCAGCAACACCTACAACGTGCTGCAGAAACGGATCGACCAGTTCGGCGTCGCACAGCCCAACGTGCAGCTCGACAAGACTAAGGGCATCATCACCGTGGAACTGCCCGGAGTGAAGGACGATCCCGAGCGCCTCCGCAAGTACCTGCAGGCGACGGCCAACCTCCAGTTCGTAGAGATCTACAACATCGGAGAACTCGACAAGCCCCTAACGGACGCCGAGCAGTCGCTGCGCGACTACTACGGTGGCGTGAAGGCAGCGCCAGTCACAGACACCGCCAAGACCGCACCGGTCACCGCACAGGCCAAAGGCGACACGAACCGAACCGCCACCATCGAGGAACTCATCACCAAGGGTGGAGCCGCCAAACCCGCAGCCGACACGGCAGGCAAGGCAAACGCAGCCGCGCAGCAGTCGCTCTTCCGCGTGTTCCAACCGGTGGCTCCCCAGCAGGGCGCCGACGGTAGGATGCAGTTCGCCCCCAACATCGGCTATATCCGCTCTTCGGACACGGCCCTCTTCAACGAGTACCTCGCCATCGAGAACGTACGCGCACAGCTGCCCTCCAACCTCGTCATCGCCTACGGCGTGGCCGAAAGGAACGACAAGGGTGTCAAGAGTGACATACTGCCCGTCTATGCCCTCAAGTTCCCGGAAGGCTCCGACAAGGCCCGCCTAGAGGGTGACGGCGTGCAGCAGGCATCGCAGGACTACGACGACCGCGGCAGGCCCGCCGTCAAGATGCTCATGACCAAGCAGGGCGAGCGCATCTGGGCCGACATGACCACGGAAAACGTCGGTAAGCCCATCGCCGTCGTGCTCGACAACATCGTCTATTCCGCCCCCAACGTCATCAACCCCATCACGGGCGGCAACTCCGAAATCAGCGGAAGCTTCACCGTCGAAGAAGCGCAGGACCTTGCCAACATCCTCCAGTCGGGTAAACTGCCCGCCCCCGCCCGCATCGTACAGGAGCAGGTGGTAGGCCCTACCCTTGGCGCCGCCGCCGTCAAAGGAGGAGCCCTCTCCTTCATCGTCTCGTTCGCGGTGATCTTCGGGCTCATGCTGATCTATTACAACACGGCCGGCTGGGTGGCCAACATCGCCCTCATCCTTAACCTCCTGTTCACCATCGGCATCCTCAGTGCCCTCGGGGCCACGCTCACTGCCCCCGGCATCGCCGGCCTGGTGCTCACCATCGGCATGGCCGTCGACACCAACGTAATCATCTTCGAGCGTATCAAGGACGAGCTGCGGAAGGGCAAAAGCTACCTGCTCGCCGTACAGGACGGCTACCGCCGCTCCCTTCCCCCGGTGCTGGACTCGCACATCACGACGCTTATCACCGCCGTGATCCTCTTCTACTTCGGCCTCGGCCCCATCCTGGGATTCGCCACCACCCAAATCCTGGGCATACTGCTCTCGCTGTTCTGCGGCATTCTGGTATCCAGGCTGATCAGTGACTTCTGGACCAACAAGCAGCGACACTTCATATACTTTTCCCGCATCAGCAGCAACATCCTCAAGAGCGCCAACTTCCGGTTCATCGAGTATCGGAGGGTGGCCTATATCATCTCCGTGGTCGTACTAGTTGCCGGTGTAGGCTCCCTGTTCAACGGATTCGACCAAGGTGTCGAGTACAAGGGAGGCCGCAGCTACACGGTTCGCTTCGACAACCCCATGAAGTCTGAGGACGTTTCCGCCACCCTCAAGCAGGCCTTCGGCGAGAACCCGATTATCAAGACAGTCGGAGACAACAAGACCCTCAATATCACCACCTCCTTCATGATCGACGACCAGAGCAAGACGGCAGACTCCGTCGTCGAGACGCGCATGTACGAGTCCCTCAAGGCCAGCCTCGCCGCCAACACCACCTACTACGAGTTCAAGCGCAAGCATGTGCAGAGCTCGCAGACGGTCCTGCCCTCCATATCCGACGACCTAAAGAAGGGCGCGATCAAAGCCACCGTCTTTGCCCTGATTGCCATCTTCTTCTACATCTTCCTGCGGTTCCGTGACTGGCGCTACTCCATGGGCACCATCTTCGCCCTCCTGCACGACGTCCTCGTGACACTCGCCGTCTTCTCCTTCCTAAAGCATGTGGTTCCCTTCCCACTCGAAATTGACCAGCACTTCATCGCAGCAGTCCTGACGGTCATCGGCTTCTCCATGAACGACACGGTGATCGTGTTCGACAGGATCCGGGAGAACGTGCACCTCATGAAGGGCGCCGACAAGGGCACCATCATCAACCGATCGATCAACGAGACCCTGTCCCGTACAATCATGACCTCGCTGACGGTGTTCCTCACCATCCTGATCCTGTTCATCTTCGGCGGGGAAGTGACTCGCGGCTTCGCCTTTGCCATGCTCATAGGCGTGGTCACAGGCACCTACTCCTCGATCTTCGTAGCGGCTCCCGTCCTCATCGACCTGGCCCGCAACAAGCCCCTCTCGGGCATGTCGAAGGATTGAGTCACGACCGACACATCTCACACTGAAGCCCCGGCCATGAGCCGGGGCTTCCCTTTTGCGGGCGATCTAGTCGAGTGGAATAAATCACTTGCACCCCACCAGCTTGTGCTGGCAGCGATGCCTACCGCCTTCAGACGGCGAAGGAACTGCCGCATCCGCAGGTCGCAGATGCGTTAGGGTTTCGGAAGACGAAGCCGCGGGCGTCGAGCCCGGTGCCCCAGTCGACCTCCATGCCGTGCAGGTAGAGCTGGTGTGCGGGCTGTATAATGCAGGGGATGCCTTCGATATCTGTCTCCTCGTCACCGGCCTTTGGCTCCTCGAAGGATAGGATATAGCTCAGTCCGGCACAACCGCCGCCCTTCACGCCGATGCGAAGCCGATGTACAGGGTTGAAGTCGGGGAGCGACATGATTCGACGGAGCTCGGCCACAGTGGCAGGGGTGAACCTCACGGGGGCTTCCACAGATGTCTGTTCGTTATTCATGGCAATGCGAAATTACGCAGCCTCGGCAAAGGAAGGAAGTCGGCAGGCAAATCCTATTTTCGCAGCACATTGGACGGACATGGCGAGAGAAGACATCATCCTGTATGCGGGCATCCTAAGCGTGGTGGCGGTCGTGGGTCTGTATTTCTTCTATTGGAACCGGGA
>RGVM01000321.1 GCA_010027295.1 Chitinophagia bacterium | reverse complement strand
TTGCGCAAGCATCTGCTTCGCAATCACTTCCCTCCCAACTGAATCGTTACGGCTAAGCACGACAGGATTCCGCCACTGGGACACAGGGTAGTGTCCTCGTCCGGACAAGACTTCCCCAGTGTATCCGTAGTTAAAGCCCCGTGTGCCGAGGGCATACTCCACCAACAGGTCGTAGTTGGTCGTGATGACGCCCGTGAGCTTCGGCATCCATGGTGTCAGCCATTGTCTCGCCCTTGTCACGCCGGGCCGACGCCACTTCCTGGGATCATTGATCCCCAAAACATGCCGCCTCGTTCGCCCAGCATGGAACTCGTAATGCACAAACGGGATCGTCAGCCTATGGGTGATGTACCACATCACGGCTTCTCCAACTTCTCCCGCCTGATCCATGGCCCACCCCACGAACTGCTCGGGGTGTCCGCCCGGATGCCATGCGTCCCAGGAACCCTTGGCCTCCATGACAGATTGAAGCTTCCTCCGGTCCCTCGGGCCGAAGGGCTCAATCGCGAAATCGAAGAGATCCGAGGCCAAGGGAAGGTCCGCCGCCCATTTGGAGAAACCCGCGCCAAGCAGCATGGCCCATTGGATGGAGTCGGGCTGGGGAGGATGCCTCATCCCTACTTCACGATCTCCATGAGCTTTCCGTAGCTGTCCACGACGTCGTACCGCACCTGCTCGGAGGTGATCCGGGCGAAGAACTTGCGGGCGCAGTCGATCTTGCAGTCCTCGATCTTGCGGAGGTCCATCGAGGACATGGAGCCCTTCGTCTCGGCGATGAAGTACACGTGCTTCACCTCGCCCTGCTGGAAGGCAATCGCCCAGTCGGGGTTGTAGTTACCCACGGGCGTGGGAATGAAGAAGCTCCTCGGCAGCTTCGCATACACGACCACCTCCGTTCCGGTGTCGAGGTCGGCCACGAAGTTGCGCTCGTTGGTGGCGTCGGTGAAGACGTAGTCGTAGATGTGGCGCCGGGTCGGGACGGCCTTGTCAAAGTCCTCCTTGGGCTTTTCCTGCGTGAAGATGTCCAGGGTGTGGGTGTCGTCGATCGGGTTGTAGGACAGGTGCTCGACGATGACGGTGGCCTTCTGCTCGTTGATGATCCGGCTGGTCTTGAGGATGAAGTCCTCGGGGTTCTCCTTGTATTGCCCGAACACCGCGATGTTCATGCCCTGCAAGATGGCGCTGATCGTCCTTCGGGTGAGTTGCGTTTCCCCGGCAATCTTCCCAATCAGGTCGTATTTGACGGCGGACCGAACGGACGCCCCGAGGGAGCCGGTGGCGGTGTCCTCGAGCCGGAACCCGGCACCCTGCTGCAATGCCTCGACCGTCGCGCTCTCCGTTTGTTCGCCACGCTGAATGGTGTATTGGAGCGGGCTGACGCGCAGTTCCCGGTCGAGCGCGTCGATGCACTTGTCCACCAGCTCGGCGGTCTCGAAGTGGACCGTGTAGGCGGCCTTGCGGTTGATTCGGTTCCAAAGCTCCTGGAACTCCTTCTTGTGGAAGTTGCCGTTGAGCGGGTTGACCCGCGCCTTGCGATCGTCCTCGACGGCCGGGAGTTGGGCATCGCTGAAGACGGTGTCGATGAGCTGGAAGACCTGTTCGGCATGGGGGGCCAACTCGGGAGGCAGGGGCGCCAGCGTTCCATCCCCCTTGGCCTTGTGATAAGCGGCGGTGATGTGGTCGTTCGCGTCGGTGTAGTCGTTCCTGACCAGGTAGCGCTCGATGAGCTTGGCGAGTTGCTGCGTCACGGGCACGTCGCCCGACGGGGTCTTGAGCACCTTCCCGGTGAAGTAGGCCTCGTCGGCCTTGCGCGGGCGGGCGGAGAGCGACGTGCTGATGTCCTTTTGCAAGGCGGCGACGAAGTCCTTGTAGCCCTCGCTGGCCACGACGGTGAGCACGTTCACCTGATGGACCGTGGCGGGGTTGTCCATGCGGTCGCCGTTTTGGTTCACCGACAGGCGAAGCCCGCGTCCCACCTCCTGCCGTCGGGACACGGTGTTGTCGCTGTGCTTGAGGGTGCAGATGACGAAGACGTTGGGGTTGTCCCAGCCCTCGCGCAGGGCGGAGTGCGAGAAGATGAACCGGACCGGTTCCTCGAAGGACAGGAGCCGCTCCTTGTCCTTGAGGATCAGGTCGTAGGCATCCACGTCGTCCGTCTCCCCGGCGGACTCGCCGCGGGCCTTGGCCTCGGGATTGACCAGTCGCTTGGTCTTCTTGTCGATGGAGAAGTAGCCGTTGTGGGTCCGCGAGGGTGAAATGCCCTTGAGGTAACGGTGGTAGGGCGTGTCCTCCAAGGTCAGCACCTCGTTGAGCTGGGCGAGGTACTCCTCCTCGAACATCCGGGCGTATTCGCCGGGCTCCTCGCCCGAATCGTTGTAGCAACGGTATTTGGCGACCTCGTCGATGAAGAACAGGGACAACACCTTGATGCCTTGGTGGAAGAGCACCTGCTCCTTCTCAAAATGGGCCTTCACCGCCTCGCGAATCTGGATGCGCCGCAGGGCCGACTCGTTGACGTCTCCCATGGCCTCGCCGGCCCGGAGCACCACGCCTTGAGTGAAGCTCACCGTGTTGTCGAGGGCGTTGATGTCCGAGACGACGAACCCGCGGTATTGCTCCAAGCCGCCCGACAGGTCGAAGAGGTTGTCGTTCTTGCCGAGCTTGCGCAGGACCCGCTTGATGCCGCTGGCCTGCTGGATCTCCAGCTCAACCCGGGCCTCCGGCGGCTTGCTGGTCGAGACCTGGATGGACTCCAGATACAGGTAGGCGTTGGTTCCCGCCAAGCCCCGCACGGTGATGCCACGCACGGCGATCTTCTTCACCAGCTTCTGGTTGTAGGCGTCCAGCGCGTCGAGTCGGTACACCTTGTTGTGCTCCTGCCGGTGCGTGGCGGAGTACCGGAGGATCATCAGGGGCGTGAACTCCTTGAGGGAATCCATCGTCTTCGCGCCCTCCATCTTCTGCGGCTCGTCCAGGATGAGGATGGGCCGGTTGCGCGAGATGACGTCGATGGGGCGTCGCGACTGGAAGTCATCCAATTCCTCGTAGATGCGCCGGGCATCCTGGCCCTTGGCATTGAAGGCCTGGACGTTGATGACCATCACGTTGATGCCGGCATCGGACGAGAAGCTCTCCAGGTTGTGAAGCTGCTTGGAGTTGTAGATGAAGAAGCGTGCTTTCTTGTGGTAGGTCTCCAGAAAATGCTCGGCCGTGATCTCCAGCGACTTGGCCACGCCTTCGCGGATGGCAATGCTGGGCACCACGACAATGAACTTGCTCCAGCCGTACTGCTTGTTTAGCTCGAAAATCGTCTTGATGTAGCAATAGGTCTTGCCTGTGCCGGTTTCCATCTCAATGTCGAGATTGACACGGCTGACCTTGGTCTTCATTAGTTCGGCCGACTGAGGCAGGTTCTGTTGATGTTGGACCTGGGTGATGTTCTCCTGCAGCGCGATATCAGTCAGCTTCAGGTCGGCGTTTTTGAACCCGCCTTCCGCAAACAGGTCTTCGACCCCTTTTCTGGCCTTGCCTGGATCGATGCGGTAGCTGATGGCCTCCGCCAAGGCAGGGGGCTGGCCCCTAAAACAGTCAACCACGGCTTGCACCGCCGCTGTCTGATAAGCCTGCGTCTTGAATTTGAGTTTCATCGCGCGCCCCTCAGATGCATTTCACTTCGGTGGTAGGCGACATCAGCTTGAAGATCTGCTCTACATTGATTTTGCTCTGCTCTATACCGATCTTGCTCTGCTCCATACTGATCTTGCTCTGATCAAGCTTAACTTGCATCATTTCCAACTCAATGTCATCCCTACGCCTCTTGCGAGTCAGCTCCTCATCATCCTCAATATGCATGGTTTCCTTGGCCATCTG
>RGVM01000033.1 GCA_010027295.1 Chitinophagia bacterium | reverse complement strand
TCGAGGTATTCGTCCTGGAGCCTGCCGACGGGACGATGCTTCCGGAAATCCTGGTAAAGCAGGGCCAGGTCTTGTGCCGATGTCTGGTCGGGGGTGCCGCTCGTTGGAAGTCGGGCATCCCCCTGGAAAAATGCCTATCCTCGCCATGGGGCGACCTGACGTTACGAGCCTGGAATGAAGGTCGCGATGGGGAAGTCTTCCGCATCCGACTAAGCTGGAACCCGTCCGACGCGTCGTTTGCCGAAGTCCTGCACCTGGCGGGACAGATACCCCTTCCGCCCTATCTGCGCCGTGGCCCGGTGGCAGATGATACGGGCCGTTACCAGACGGTGTACGCCGCACGCGAGGGCTCGGTGGCTGCTCCGACGGCGGGGCTTCATTTCACAGAGGAGTTGTTGCAGCGTATCGGGGCCAAAGGCATCCGCAAGAACTTCGTAACCCTGCACGTGGGTGCGGGAACTTTCCTACCCGTGAAGGCGGAACGCATGGAGTCACACCCCATGCATGGCGAGTTCGCAGAGGTGGGGCGTGGACTCCTGGACCGTCTTCGGGAGGACGAAGGACCGATCGTCGCTGTCGGCACCACTTCGCTTCGCACCCTGGAAAGTCTGTACTGGCTGGGAAGGAAACTGCTGGCCGAGCCCACCCTGGCGCCCGCAGGACTCGAAGTAGGGCAGTGGGAACCATACGCCCACAACGATGCTACACTACACCCGATGTCGGTCGCCCTTGGCGCTGTTGCCGACTGGATGGACACACAGGGAAGGGCGGACCTTGTTTTTCGCACCCAGTTGCTTATTGCCCCGGGATACCGCTTCCGTGTGGCCGATGGACTGGTGACCAACTTCCATCAGCCCAGATCCACCCTGCTCCTGCTCATTGCAGCCTGGATGGGCGGAGCATGGAAGGATATGTATCAACACGCCCTGGACCATGGCTATCGATTCCTGAGCTATGGCGACGGATGCCTGCTTGGGCCTCCTCTTTTCAAACGCCGGGGCTGACACCTGATGGTCAGTCCTTGGAACCGATGGGAAAGTCGATGATGAAGGCACTACCCTTCCCCAGGGTGCTCTCTACACTTACTTTGGCGTGATGTGCCTCTGCAATGGAACGAACATGCGTCAATCCCAAGCCGAAGCCCTTCACGTCGTGACGATTGCCCGTATGGGCACGGTAGAACCTCTCGAAGATGTGAGAGCGTGTTTCACGCGTCATGCCCATCCCGTTGTCCTCCACGCGGATCTGGAGCCGTGAGTCTCTGTTCTGTGAGCTGATCCGGATCTCCGGCGGCACGTTTTCCCGCTTATATTTGATGGCATTGTCCAACAGGTTGTCGAATAAGATGGACAGCTCCGAGGAGTCGCCTTCGACGAGGTCGTTCGATGCAGATAGTTGCAGGGAGAGTACTCCGCCCATTTCCTGCAGACGCAGTCCGAAATGCTCCGGCAGGCTTTCAAGCAGCGTGTGCACGTGAACCGGCTTGTGTGCTACGGTCTTCTCGGCCTTTCCGTATTGTGCAGACTTGAGGATGGACTCCACATCTGTGTTCAGCCGTTGGTTCTCCGTCTTGATCATGCGCGCATAATAGCGCACCTGGTCGGGCTGGGTGATGATCCGCTCGTTTAGAAGTATATCCGCCGCCAGGGAAAGGCTGGAGAGGGGTGTCTTCAGCTGGTGGGTCATGTTGTTGATGAAGTCGGTCTTCATCTGGCTGATCTTCCGCTGGCGCAGCATCGTCCTGACGGTGACGTAGAAGGCCGCTATGATGATGGCGGTGAATAGCAGGGCCCCTGCAATCATCCAGCCCATCGAGCCCCAAACCGAACGCTGTTGTCCTCCCAGCACCACGATGAGCGTCTCCCTTGCGGAGGGGCTGATGCTCTCTGAAGGATTGTAGAGCAACAGGTAGGCGATGCGGTACTCCATGCTGTCCGTCCTGGCACGTGACTGAGCCTCGTCGAATCCTGGTGACACCATCTCATAGCCCATCTGGTTTGCCTCGGAAATAATCGCGAACTCAAAGGCGACCTTCGCATGCCCATACTTTTCAAACGACTTCCGAAGCCGACGCTGGATGGAGAGCATGGAATACCGCGTGGACAGCGACGAAGAAGGCTGGATGAGATTCATCAGCTGATCCTTGGGCAGGCCCGATATCACCAGTGGCGAGGTCCAGGGAGGCAGATCCTTCGCCTCCTCCATAAGCTCCGCGGCGACATCACCCATGGCATTGTTCAACTGCTCGTCCACCCGCTCCTGCTTCACCAGAAGGACGGAGCGTATCCAAGATACCTGGATCAGAATGATGCCCACCAGCGAGAGGGTAATGAGGACGACGATGAGGGTCAGGGATTTGCGCATTAGGCTGCAAAGTTACACACCCATCCGAAGTAAAGCCCATACCGCAGACCGGATGCCACGGTCAGAAAGGCCTGTCTGCCTTTTTTTGTTTAAAATTTATCAAAAATCAATATCTGAAAAATTAACATGATTTGTATGGCATATATTATTACCTTAGGTAGACGATGCACAATCCCGAGCCCGGCATGCTGCTCATCGCAGAGCCATTTTTACGTGACCCGAACTTCTCGAGGTCCGTGGTGCTGCTATGCGAGCACAAGGAGGAGGGCAGTTTCGGTCTGCTGCTGAACCGTTCCTACCATCAGACACTAGAGGACCTCATCCCCGAATGCGAGGGCATGGACTATCCCATCTCAGATGGTGGGCCGGTACAGCGGGACACGCTCCATTTCATCCATCAGTATCCCGAACGAATCCCCGGCGGTTCGGAGTTAAGGGATGGCATGTATTGGGGTGGCGACTTCGAGCTCGCCATCCGGTTGCTTCGGAACGGGGTGATCGACCGCGACCGTATCCGCTTCTTCATCGGCTATTCGGGATGGACCGAGGGACAGCTTGACGGCGAGGTGCGTGAGAAAAGCTGGCTGGTCACACCCGGTTCCCGAAAAATCGTCTTCCCGAAATCCGAGATCGAGACCTGGAAGGAATCCCTGCGTGATATGGGGGGGGAATACGAGATCCTCGTGAACTTCCCCATCGACCCAAGCATGAACTGAACCCTGCCAGCGGCCTCATTTTCTGGGCATTCCCTTCCACGCGGAAAATCCAATCAGGCCTCCCAGGGCAACCACGAGGAGTAAGGCCGTCCTCAATCCCACCCGGTGCGCCAGCAGTCCGATAATGGGTGGACCCACAAGAAAGCCCGTGAAACCGATGGCGCTGACCATTGCCAGGGCCGCAGCCGGAGCCATGCTCTTGTTGATGCCTGCGACGGTATAGGCGATGGGTATGACGGAAGAAACGCCAAGGCCTGTGAGGGCAAATCCGACGATGACAGTCGCGGTCATCGGCACGGCCAGTGCAAGGGATAGGCCGGTTGCAATAAGGATCCCATTCAGGATAAGGGTGTTGCGATGGCCCAGATGCTGCATGACACGGTCACCCGCCAGCCTTCCGACAGCCATGGCAACGGTGAAGGCGACATATCCGGTCGTGCTGGTCCGTATCCCGTCGTTGACCACGCCGCGGTAATACAGAGAGCTCCAGTCGGCCATCGCCCCCTCGGCGAGGGTGTTGCAGAAACATATCAGTCCCAACAGCAGCAGAGGCCCGTCGGGTCGGGTATAGACTTTTCCTGAAGCCTCTTCCCTGGGGGCGTCGGGCACCATGAGCAGCCAGGTGACTAGGGCGGGGATGCCCATCAGGAGCGCTACTAGCCGCAGATGTTGTTCTGTGGAGAGCCCCGCCTGCCAGGACCAGCCTCCGAGGAAGGCCCCGGCGAAAGCCCCAAAACTCCACTGGGCATGGAGTCCGGACAGGATGGTACGACCGCCCAGCCGCTGAACGCTGAGACCCTGCGTGTTCATTGAGATGTTCAGAAAGTCGCCGATGAAGCCGAAGGCGAATAGTGCGACGGATAGGGTCAAGCCGTCCACAGCGATTGACAGGGACCAGAGGGAGGCCGCATACAGCAGTGTCGAGGCCCCCGTGATGCGGCGACTGCCCAGACGGTCAACCGCCCAGCCGGCCAGGGGGAGGGCAAGGATGGAGCCCAGCGGCAGCATGAACAGGATGGCACCCAGTTCGGCCTCGTTGAGCGACAGCCTGTCCTTGAAGGCGGGAATGCGGGCCGCCCAGCTGGCGAAAAGCATACCGCAGGCGAAGAAGGAGAAGGAGACGGCCAGTCGTGCACGGGAGGGAGAGCTGAGACCTTGCATGTCGCGGGATTGCCGGTCATCTAAAAGAAGGGCCGGCTCTGTGGAAGCCGGCCCGGAACATTGGTGTCATGCACGCCAAGGCGGGCACGGGTCAGATCTGTGAGGCGCCTTCCACAAGCACGGAGACGCTGTTGTCGAACACTTCTATGAATCCACCGGAGACATCGAACCGGGCGGTGTCCTGGCCGTTGCGGTCGAGCAAGACCTTGATGGTGCCCTTGCCCAGCGCGCTCACGAGGGGGGCGTGCCGTTCGAGGACCTCGAAGGATCCTGCGATGCCCGGCAGTTGCACACCGTAGACATCGCCGGCGTAGAGCCTTTTCTCGGGTGTCAGGATTTCGAGCTTCATGCTTAGGGGTTTGTGCATCAGGCCTTGGCGGCGGCAAGCATCTTCTTGCCCTTTTCGATGGCGTCCTCGATGGTGCCAACCAGGTTGAAGGCCGCCTCGGGATATTCGTCGACCTCGCCGTCCATGATCATGTTGAATCCACGGATGGTATCCTCGATGCTGACGAAGACGCCCTTGAGGCCGGTGAACTGTTCGGCCACGTGGAAGGGCTGGCTGAGGAAACGTTGGACGCGGCGGGCGCGGCTCACGGTGAGCTTGTCTTCGTCGCTCAGTTCGTCCATGCCGAGGATAGCGATGATATCCTGCAGTTCCTTGTAGCGCTGGAGAATGAGCTTCACACGGTTGGCGCAGGTATAATGGGCCTCTCCGACGATCTGAGGTGTCAGGATCCGGGAGGTGGAGTCGAGCGGGTCCACAGCGGGATAGATGCCAAGGTCGGCGATCTTACGGCTGAGTACGGTGGTTGCGTCGAGGTGTGCGAAGGTCGTGGCCGGGGCGGGGTCCGTCAAGTCGTCGGCGGGCACATACACGGCCTGTACCGAGGTGATGGATCCATTCCGGGTGGAAGTAATGCGCTCCTGCATGAGACCCATTTCAGTGGCCAGGGTGGGCTGGTAGCCCACGGCGGAAGGCATACGGCCGAGAAGGGCGGACACTTCGGATCCGGCCTGCGTGAAGCGGAATATGTTATCGACGAAGAACAAGATATCCTTGCCCTTACCCTGTCCGTCGCCGTCGCGGAAGTATTCGGCGATGGTGAGGCCACTGAGGGCGACGCGGGCACGGGCGCCCGGGGGTTCGTTCATCTGGCCGAAGACGAAGGTGGCCTTCGAGTCCTTGAGTCCTTCTAGGTCGACCTTGTCAAGATCCCAGCCGCCTTCTTCCATGCTATGCTTGAAGGCTTCGCCGTATTTCATGATACCTGCTTCGATCATCTCGCGGAGCAGGTCGTTACCCTCGCGGGTGCGTTCGCCGACACCGGCGAATACGGAGAGGCCTCCGTAGCCCTTGGCGATGTTGTTGATCAGTTCCTGGATGAGTACCGTCTTTCCCACGCCGGCACCGCCGAAGAGTCCGATTTTGCCACCCTTGGCATATGGCTCGATCAGGTCGATGACCTTGATGCCTGTGAACAGTACCTCGGTGGCCGTGCTGAGGTTTTCGAAGGCCGGGGGTTTGGCATGAATGGGGCGGCCGTTCTCCTTGGACACCGCGGGTAGGCCGTCGATGGCATCGCCCGTAACGTTGAAGAGGCGTCCGTTGATGGCATCGCCCGTGGGCATGGCGATGGCCCGGCCGGTATCCGTCACGACGGTGCCTCTGACGAGGCCCTCGGTACCGTCCATGGCGATACAGCGGACGCTGTCCTCGCCCAGATGCTGCTGGACCTCGAGTACGAGCTTCTCTCCGTTGTCCTTGCCTAGCTCCAGCGCGCTGTAGATGTCGGGGAGCTGACCATCAAACTGGACGTCGACCACCGCTCCGATGATCTGCTTTATCTTACCCGTGTTGGCCATAGAAGGGGGTATTGAAATGTTATTTTTTGCCAAATGTGGCGCAAAGGTAAGCAGGCAAGGGCAGATAAAAAACACAGAATGGCCCTCCCCGGGTTGCGGGAGTGAGCGGGGCAAGGCTGTTGGACCTCAGAGCGAACGCAGCAGAGGGAAGGCCATTGCGGCCAAAACCGCGCCCAGCAGGGGGCCGGCAACGGGCACCCATGCATAGGCCCAGTCGCTGTCTCCTTTTCCCCTGATGGGCAGGATGGCATGCATCAACCGCGGACCCAAGTCGCGGGCGGGGTTGATGGCATAGCCGGTAGGGCCGCCCAGGCTGAGGCCGACGCCCAGGACGAGCAGGGCCACGGGCAAGGCGTTGAGGGCTCCGAGGGAGGATTCTGGGGCATCGATGAAGAGGATGGCCGTCACGAACACGAAGGTGGCGATGGCCTCTGTGGCAAGGTTCGATGCGGGTTTGCGAATGGAGGGGCTCGTTGAGAAGCATGCCAGCTTCGTGGCGGGATCGGGTGTGGCGTCGAAGTGGTCCCGGTACACGACCCATACCACCAACTGTCCGATCGCGGCTCCTATGAACTGGGCGGCGAGGTAGGACGGGAGCAAAGCCCATGGGAGGGTTCCTGTGATGGCATTGGCCAGGCTGACGGCCGGGTTGAGGTGCGCTCCGCTGTGGGCCGTGGTGGCATAGACGCCGATGAAGACTGCTATGGCCCAGCCGAAGGTGATGGCGATGAGTCCGCCCCCATGGCCCTTGGTTCGGTCTAACACGACGTTGGCAACGACGCCGTTGCCGAAGAGGATGATAAGCGATGTACCGAGGAGTTCGGCGGCGAAGGGTGACATGCGGTTGCTATCTTTCAGGGAAGATAGGGGATTCGGCCGAAATAAAACAGGGCCGCACGATGGCGGCCCTGCATGACATAATATAGAAATTCCGTAACGGGGTCAGTAGTCGTCTTCTTCGTCATCGTATCCGGAAGAGTCGTCGAACAGCCCCATATCCTTGAACTCGTCGTCAATGGCGAAGTCGTCGTCCTCGCCTTTCTTGCCGGTGGTTTTGCGGCTGCTCTTGGACTTGGGCACGTCGAACTCTTCAAAGTCGGGGTCCCAATTGTCCTCCTCTTCGGGTTTCTCCCAGTCGTCGACGGGATCGTCATCCTCGGCATCGTCGTCGTCGTCGGCCACCCGTGCTTTGGCGGGGGATGCGATGCGTCCGGCGGACGTCTTTGCCCTGGGGGATTCGTCATCCTCCTCGGAGTCCGCTTCCTCCTTCTTCTTCGAAGTCGGTTTGGCAGGGGCTTTCCTCGCTGCGGGCTTGTCTGACACCGAGGATTTCTTGACTGCGGTTTTCTTGGGTTTCTCAGCTTTTGCCATACCGTGAGACAATTCGATGACGTAAAATTTCCGAGAGTTTTTTAAACGTCCAAATTTTTTTTGTGCAGTATTCACAAGAGCTTCAGGTACCCGGCATGGATATCAACTGGTCGCGTCCCGGGCCGTTGGACACATAGGCGATACGCGTACCCAGTGCCGTGTCCATATATGACACGTACTCCTTCATGCGGGCGGGCAGTTCGTCGTACGATGTGCAGAGGGATGTGTCGCTGAGCCATCCCTCGAACGCACGGTACACGGGTTCTATGGGCCTCCTCGACATCTGGTAGGGCACTTTGTCGGTTGTCTCTCCGTCAATTCGGTAGGCCTCGCAGGCGGAGAGGGATGCGAAGTTGTCGAGTACGTCAGACTTGGTCATGACGAGCTTCGTGACGCCGTTGACCATGCAGGCGAATCGGAGTGCGACCAGGTCAAGCCATCCGCACCGCCGGGGTCTGCCGGTGGTTGCACCAAACTCGTTCCCTGTGGCGCGGAGGCGTTCGCCCGTCTCGTCATGCAACTCGGTGGGGAAGGGCCCGCTGCCAACGCGGGTGCAATAGGCCTTGGTGACGCCGATGACCTCTCGGATGCGCTGGGGTGCGACGCCGAGTCCGGTACAGACGCCGGCTGAGATGGTATTGGAGGAAGTCACGAAGGGGAAGGTGCCGAAGTCGACGTCGAGCATGCTGCCCTGCGCGCCCTCTGCAAGGACACGGTCGCCCTTCGAGATCCTGTCGTTGATGTGGTACTCGCCGTTGACGATGCGAAGGCTGCGCAGAAGTTCGAGGGCCTCGAAGAACTCCTCCTCCCATTCGGTGATGTCCTCGGAGAAGCTGAGGCTGTCGAGCATCTTCTGATGCTTGAGGCGGAGGCGTATGTAGCGTGTGGTGAAGTCGCGCTCGAGCATGTCGCCCACGCGGAGACCGTTGCGTCCCGTCTTGTCCATGTAAGCGGGCCCGATGCCCTTGAGGGTGGAGCCGATCCGGTTGTTGCCCTTTGCCGTCTCGGAGGCCTTGTCGAGCGCACGGTGTGTAGGGAGTATGAGGTGTGCACGCTCGGAGATGCACAGGTTGCGAGAGGCGTCGATGCCCAGGGCGGCTATCTTCCCGAACTCGCGTTTCAGGGTGACGGGGTCCAGGACGACTCCGCCGCCGATGAGGTTGTCGGTGTGCGGATGGAAGATGCCCGATGGGATCTGGTGCAGCACGATGCGCTGGCCCTCGACGTAGAGGGTGTGCCCCGCGTTGGGTCCACCCTGGAACCTGGCGATCAGATCGTAGTCGGGAGCGAACCTGTCGACGATCTTGCCTTTGCCCTCGTCGCCCCATTGGAGTCCCAGCAGTACATCCACCATCGCAGCCTTTTTTTGTTCGGCGCGAAGGTAGGCGAAGACGGGGAATGGCGAAAATTCAACCGTTGTCCTGCGGGGGCGTGTCGGGGTCGTAGCGTTCGACGGAGTGGATGCCGGGCAGTTGCTTCAGGTTTTCTACCAGCCTGTCGAACTCATCCCTGTCGTGCACATAGACGCGGATGTTCCCCTCGAAGATGCCGTCCTTGGCCTCTACGGTGAGTGCGTTGATGTTGATACGGAGCTCTCCCGATATGAGGTTCGTGATCTTGTGGATGACACCCACGTCGTCGATGCCGGTGATGCGAAGGCCTGTCAGGAAGGAGATCTCCTTGTTCTTGGCCCACTTGGTCTTGACCACTCGATGGGCGTAGTTGGCCATGAGCCTTGCGGCATTGGGACAGTTGGTGCGGTGGATGATCAGGCCCTTGCCGATGGACAGGAATCCGAAGACGTCGTCGCCGGGGATAGGCTTGCAGCAGTTGGCCAGCTGATATAGGATCCTGTCTGAACTCTCTCCGAAGATCACGAGCTCCGTCTCCTTTCGCAGGCCCTGGCCTCGGACGGACTCGGCTTCCGGCCGGACATCGACGGGTTCCGGTAGAACCGGGCGAGGCGCTTCCAGCCGGTCCACGGTGACGCGAAACTCCTTGAGGTCCTTGAGGTCTATGCTGCGGATGGCAATCCGGTAGAAGAGCTCGAGCGTGGAGGGCAGCCGGTAGTACTCCGCCAGCAGCTCGAAGTTCGGATGGCTGCAGGCGGCGCCCATGGCAGAGAGCTTCCGCTCAAGCTGCTGACGCCCGTCCTCAGCCACCTTCCGCTTTTCCTCGCGCAGCGCGTCCTTGATGCGCGACTTCGCGCGCGCCGTGGTGACCAGCTTCAGCCAGTCCTCGTGCGGCTTCTGCTTGCCGGATGTGATGATCTCGACCTGGTCGCCACTCCGGAGCCTGTGGCCGATGGGGACGAGCTTGTGGTTGACCTTAGCGCCGATGCATCGCGAACCCACAGCTGAGTGTATGGCGAAGGCGAAGTCGAGGGCGCTCGACCCCACGGGCAGCATCCGCACGTCACCCTTGGGGGTGAACACATAGATCTCCTCGGCGAGGAAGGATGTCTTGAAGTCCTGAAGAAAGTCGATGGAGCTAAGCTCCTGGTGACCTAGGGCCTCACGGATCTGGCCGAACCACTGGTCGAATCGGTCACCCTCCTGCCCGCCCTCCTTATATTTCCAATGTGCGGCGAGTCCCTTCTCGGCGATCTCGTTCATCCGGCGCGACCGTATCTGCACTTCCACCCAGCGGCCCTGCGGGCCCATGACGGTGGTGTGCAGGGCCTCATAGCCGTTGGACTTTGGGTTACTCAGCCAGTCGCGCAGGCGCTCCGGCGAGGGCGTGTACATGTCTGTGACCAGGGAGTACGCCTTCCAGCAGTCCTCCTTCTCCCGTTCCTGCGGCCCGTCGATGATAATGCGTATGGCGAAGAGATCATATACCTCCTCGAACTCGACACCTTTCTTCTTCATCTTGTTCCAGATGGAGTGGATGGACTTGGGGCGCCCGTGTATCTCAAAGGCGAAGCCTGCCCTCTCCATCTTCTCCCGAATGGGCCTGATGAATTCGTTGATATAGCGGGTACGTTCCCTTCGGGTCTCGGCGAGCTTGCGGGCGATCTGCCGGTAGATGTCGGGCTCGAGGTACTTCATCGCGAGGTCCTCCATCTCCGTCTTGATGGCGTAGAGGCCCATACGGTGTGCGAGGGGGGCGTAGACGTAAACTGTCTCCGAGGAGACCTTGAGCTGCTTCTCCCGCTTCATGCTGTCGAGGGTCCGCATGTTGTGCAGGCGGTCGGCCAGCTTGATGAGTATTACCCGCGGGTCGTCGGTGAGCGTGAGCAGTATCTTCTTGAAATTCTCCGCCTGCTGGCTGGCGTTCGTGTCGACGACGTTCCGGATCTTGGTCAGGCCATCGATAATTCGGGCAATCTCGCCGCCGAACTCCCGCTGCACGTCCTCGAGGGTGACGTCGGTATCCTCGACCGAGTCGTGCAGCAGGGCGCAAATGGTCGACCTCACTCCGAGGCCTATCTCCTCCACGCAGATGCGGGACACGGCCAGAGGGTGGAAAATGTAAGGCTCCCCGCTCTTGCGACGCATCGTGCGGTGTGCATCCACGGCCATCTCGAAGGCCCGGCGCAACACCTCTTTGTCACCCGACTTCAACTTCGGCTTCAAGACCTTCAGCAGGGCCCTGTACTGACGGACAATCTCCTTCCGCTCCTGCTCCTCCGAGAGGTTGTAGCGCAGCGGTGCCGCCTGCGTATCGAAAGCGTCCATACAACGCGAATCTACTGAAAAGGCTTCACACACGCGAGGTGTCAGCCGAATGCAATACCTTTGCGGGCTCAAATCGCTTCCGGCCCCCGGGGTCGGGACCGTGAACGCGGGTGTGGTGAAACTGGTAGACACGCCAGACTTAGGATCTGGTGCCGCAAGGCTTGGGGGTTCGAGTCCCTTCACCCGCACTGAACGCGCCCCCGAGGCCGGAGAGGCGACACAAAGGCAAACCATCGCTTCAACTGACAAAGACCGTATATGGCCACCATCCACAGACAGAGCACCGGACCGTTGACGGAGAAGATCGACGTCGTCGTCTCCAAGGAGGATTACATGTCAGGCTTCGAGGCCTCCCTCAAGCAGTATGCTGCCAAAGCCAACATCCCGGGTTTCCGAAAGGGTATGGTGCCCGCCGGGCTTATCCGCAAAATGTACGGAGCCTCCGTCTTCGCAGACGAGGTTGTACGCACGGTGGAGAAGGAATTGACCGCACACCTGCGGGATGGCAAGACAGAGATCCTGGGACAGCCCCTCCCTTCCCATGACAATAACATGGACGCTCTCGACCACAGGGCCCCCGCCGAATACCGATTCTCCTTCGAGATCGGCCTTAAACCCAGCTTCCAGATCCCGGACCTCCCCGCCTCCGGCGTAGTGCGTTACCGCATAGACGTGACAGACGGGATGGTCGATGAGGAAGTGGCCAGGTTACGTCGCAAACACGGCCGGATGACGGAGCCTGAGTTGGTCGACAACGAGGACAACATTCTGAACACGGCAT